>NZ_JAVFVN010000378.1:0-425 GCF_030910085.1 Stenotrophomonas maltophilia group sp. RNC7
ATATCCACGTTGTCGCTCGTATGAAGGAAAAGCGCGTTTTCGGCAGCGCATTGAATCTCGGCTGTGTCCTCAAGGACCACAATCCGATCACCAGGAGCGGTCTCGATAATCTCGGCGATAATAGCGTTGGCAAGAGTTGTCTTGCCCGATCCGGTTCCCCCCGAGACAACGATGTTGAGTCTCTCACGGGCCGCATTCCTCAGGAGACCGGCTTGTGCCGACGTCATTACATTCGTTCGAACGTATTCCTCGAGCCTGATAAGTCGCGATGCACGACGCCGGACAGTAAAGGCTGGCGCAACGACAACCGGAGGCAACAATCCCTCGAAACGATGTCCGCCAATCGGCAATTCGCCCGATATGATAGGCCGATCCCTATCGGCTTCAGACCGCAGGGCATGGGCAACGCTTCCGATGATGATCTC
>NZ_JAVFVN010000573.1:0-321 GCF_030910085.1 Stenotrophomonas maltophilia group sp. RNC7
CCCGGGACCCGCTGAAGGGCTAGAGCAACAGCAACAGCAGCGGTTGGTGTCCTGAAGCTTGGCGGGGCGGGGTGGGGGGGGGGGGGGGGCCCCCACAAAGCCAGCGTGAGGGTTGGACGCCCGCACCTCCCCCCCCCACCCCCCCCCCCCCCGCCTGCCCCCCCCCCCCCCCCCCCCCCCCCCGCCCCGCCAAGCTTCAGGACACCAACCGCTGCTGTTGCTGTTGCTCTAGCCCTTCAGCGGGTCCCGGGCCGCAGGCCCGGGCACCAAAACCTTACCGGTCGTCGTGCAGCGTGCCGCCCGGCAGGAACACCCAGGTAC
>NZ_JAVFVN010000583.1:0-313 GCF_030910085.1 Stenotrophomonas maltophilia group sp. RNC7
AAATCGATTAATAAATTGTTCTATCTGCATATCGGAATCCATGTCTATTTCTTCTCCTATACGTTCTCCTAATGTGATCGGCGCTCCATCATCTTCGTAAATAAACATATCCAGTCCATCTATGTATTTATGTTTATAATATTCCAATGCTTTTTCAACATCTTCTATGTCCATTTCTAAAATCGAAGCGATAACCGGTGGCTTTTCATTCATCAATTCTGCCTTCTTGATTTTGAAAAAATTAATTTTAGCAGTCCTTGAGAATTTAATTGAATCTTGATGATCTCTTAAAAATCTTCTTATGCTACCTTGT
>NZ_JAVFVN010000586.1:0-1094 GCF_030910085.1 Stenotrophomonas maltophilia group sp. RNC7
AGAAATGAGAAAAGGAGCTAACGGGGAATCTACAAATTTCTTGCAATCTGAACCTTCAGATGAATGGAAAATAGGCTATGCCTTTACTTTAGATTCAATAGATGAGAAAAAGGTGAATAACATTCAAAAAGTGATTGTGGAACATAAAGAATCTCCTTTTAATAAAGGGGCTATTACTTGTAAATTAACTGATTATGGGCACGTATCATTAACAAATAAAAATTATACAGAAACCTTTAAAGGCATCAAAAATAAACGACCAATAGAATCAAAAGATTATGCTCGCATTCTTCATGAATCTTTCGGAATAACACAAGAAAAATATGTAGGAAAAACACTAGAAAGAGGCTAGTTGACTAGAATTATTTCATAATAAAGCAGATTCCATATTTAGAATCTGCTTTATTTTATATTTTGTTATAAAGGAATTTATTTTTGCTGGTACCCTTTAATTTTCAATGATATACTCATCATCATATTTATCATATTGGAGGCCTGATCCTATTTTTGATTCCGTAACTTGATCTCTTAAAAACGGTGCAGCTTCCATTTTGCTAGTTGCAATTTCAATTCCATATTTTTTCGTTAAATGGGCTAATTCTATTAAAAACCACTCTCTTCGTAATGTGACTGGAATATCAAATGTTCTTCTTTTCATATATAATAGCACCTCTTTAATTTTCATAACTTAAAAAACATTATAGTATATGCATGTCCATTCTAAATGTGCTATTACTAAAATAACATTTTAGTTTACATAAAATAATTATGTATTAGTAGAAAGAGGCTTGTCCTCCTCTTTCTACTGTAGAGATTTAAATTAAGAACATCTTGGTACACCTAAAGCTAAGAATAAACCTGCTACTCCCGCAGTAATCGGTACTTTTAACGTAATTACATCGTCTACCTTCGTTACTAAAAAGTAAGCATTACCTTCTTGTAATATACAAGTCACCAACAATTGGAATTCCATTCAAATCCCCTCCTTTCAATCGATATATTATACTTTATGGATTTTATTCAAAAATGTAATAGGAAATACATCCATTTTCCCCTATATTCAAATAAATGTTTATCAGTCTATTAAAACTACT
>NZ_JAVFVN010000635.1:0-303 GCF_030910085.1 Stenotrophomonas maltophilia group sp. RNC7
ATGCGGTTCATCCTGGGAGCGGTCATTGCCGATACGCATCGATCAGGCCTTCGCCGCAGCGGCGTTGGCCGGGGGCGCCCGCGCGCCCCCGGTCCGGACCCCCGGGCGCCCCGGGAGCCGGGCCCCCCGGGGCCTGGCGTCCAGCGCCCAGTCCCCCCCCAACCCCGGGCCCTCCGCCCCCGGGTCGCGGGGCGCCGCGGTGTTACCACCCCGGCCGCGCCGCCGCCACCGGCCAACGCCGCTGCGGCGAAGGCCTGATCGATGCGTATCGGCAATGACCGCTCCCAGGATGAACCGCATATC
>NZ_JAVFVN010000696.1:0-463 GCF_030910085.1 Stenotrophomonas maltophilia group sp. RNC7
GGCGCCATGTTGTGGCCGTAGCGCGCCATGCTGTCGCCTTCGGGACGCGTGACCGGCTGGGTGGCGGACGGATAGTTCTCGGCGAAGCCGGCATCCAGGAAGCGCAGCAGCGGGATGTCCAGGCCGTCCAGCCAGACCACCGGTTCGCCGCCGTCGACGGTCTCGGCGTTGCCGTGGTCGTGCCAGGTCCAGGACGGCGTGATGATGAAGTCGCCCGGATGCATGGTGGTGCGCTCGCCGTTGACGGCGGTGTAGGCGCCGCGGCCCTCGACGATGAAGCGCAGGGCGGACTGGGTGTGGCGGTGACTGGGCGCGATCTCGCCCGGCAGGATCAGTTGCAGGCCGGCGTACAGGCTCTGCGTGATGCTGGCCTGGCCGGGCAGGCCCGGGTTCTCCAGGATCAGCACGCGCCGCACGGCTTCCTCGGCGCTGATGAGCGAGCCGGAGGCCAGCACGTCGTCGC
>NZ_JAVFVN010000738.1:0-862 GCF_030910085.1 Stenotrophomonas maltophilia group sp. RNC7
CGTAGTTCGTGAGAGAGACCCTCATGCCTTCGCGCGTGATAATATTTCGCTGCTCGAAATCAGAGCAAGTTTGAAATAAGATTGTGGGGCTCAATCGAAATTTGAGATGCAGATCATAGAGATCGAAACCGCCAGGCGCCTGAAACGCTGCTTTCAATACGAGTTTTTCGACAGTCTGCATTTTACACTCTCGGCGTCAGCGGCCGTCTTCTTGAACCGTCCGCGAGCCTCTTCCACCAAAATATAGGGAAGTTATTGTTCGGTGGATTTCCATTCTCAAAGAAATAAGCCGCTTGCGACTTTTTATATCCTAAAGAATACTTGCTCAACTTCATGTAGCCGTCTTTTTTTAAGAGACGGTCCTCCATTCCAAGCATGAGACTCTCAAGGGGCATGATTCTTTCAGGCGGGTAATGATCCTGAATCGACTTCTTGAGCCAGATGGTAGCGAAAAAGTCTTTGGCTAGACTTAGGTCCTTCAGTCTCGAAATTTCCATAGCCGCGACAGTAGCTACATATAGTGTGGCCGTTTTATTGTGACTTTTAAGCTTATCCGACAGCCAAACCAGCGCGCCACTCAGAGTTTGGCCCGTACCAACGAACTCATCGACTATCACAATGTTTCCTCCGTCAGCGACTTCCGACGCTGCCTCTCCCAGCGCCTTATAAAACTGGTTAGTTTCCCAATCGGCTAGATCGCCTAGTATCGGCTTGAGGAACCACGCTATGGCTGCAGAACTGTCAGCATGTCGCCCTCTGTCCATGGCAACCACCACGCTATCGTGAGGGCTGCATTTCCAGTCATTGGTTATCTTTGCTGCTATTTGCTCCAACGAGCGGGTCAATTCCAAGCCGCTTACAT
>NZ_JAVFVN010000739.1:0-1879 GCF_030910085.1 Stenotrophomonas maltophilia group sp. RNC7
CAGCATAAATAAATCGAGTCCATTTACGGAATTTATTGCTGAATTGTTTTTCTGTTTCTTTGATTTTGGATTTTGTAATGCGAAGTTGCTTTTTTATATTTGCTGTGTCAATTAATAATGTGTTATGAAGGACGGACATACTGTTTTTCTCTTGGGTTTTCATTTCTTTTTCCTGAAAAAGCAGTTGTTGTTTTTGTTGGGTTTCTTGAACTGTTTGTTTTATTTTCTTGAAATCCGATTGAGCTTGTCTGTGAAAAGTAAACATTCCAGGGTGATATGAATGAAGTTTACTATGATGAAATTCCATTGTACGTGTAAGTAGTTTCTGAATTCGATCAATATTAATACTGGGTGTTCTAAAAGGACAAGGTTCACTTTTTTGTAAATCTAAAAATACAATTTGATGATGTAAAGAAAATAACTCTATTTGTGAAAAGCCCTGATTATGTTTTAAACGCCCGTAACATCCGATTTTTCTATTTTCTAGGCATTGTAAATCTGTTTCATTATAAATATGATAAGGTGATACTGACAAGCGAAATGGACGATCGGATTTATTTGAGCCTTGTTTAAATACAATGTTGATATAACCACCGTTATTACGAGCCTCAACTCTTTGTATTGTTCCATATACAATTGCGATTTTGTTTGGGTATTGTTTAGATGAGTCAATTGCTTCATCGGGAGATAGCAATAAATTTTCGATTTTTTTAGTTTCATTATCTTCGGTTATAACAGGTAATTCTCTCCAACTTTCCCCGTAGCGATTGTAAATGTCTTGCAGAGCACCGAATGTTTGTAGGTGTGAAGCTTTAGGTTTAATTGTTTTTCCTAAACCTTTTGTGGAAGATCTAATTTCAGTTTTTAATATTTGATTCATCCGATTTAATATGATGAGGCGGGCAGTTTGTTTTTCAGCAATTTCGATATGGTCGAAAGAATCAGATAGTTCTTTGTAATAATCTGATGGATCATTAAAATAGCAGCCTTTGAGATGATCATGATTTTTCTCTTGTGATTTGCGACGGAGTTTGAAGTGGGTTTTATTTCCGTTTTCATATATATAATGTGTTAATTTAGGTAGGGCATAATCAAAGGGTTCAGTATGATTTTCTTTTATCCATTTTTTATAGCAACCATAGCAATAAAAGCTATCTTTAATTAATTCATAATAAGGATGAGTGTCTCCATGTTTTAATCTTAATTTTTTAATATCTTCAGCGGTATCTTTTATCCAGTTAGAATCATTTTTTCGTACTGCATAGGGCATAGAACTTATAGAAGTCATATTTCAACATCCTTTTTAATAAATTTTCTTTTTTATTAACATAAGTTTTTTAATTTAGAAGAGTTAGTACATATTTTGTTTTGATTTGTAAAATTCTAATTTTTCTTTCGTTAAATTTATTATACTAGAATTATTGTGTTTCAGAAAAGAGAAATATTCACATGTATCTGCTGTTGTAGCAAAATTAGGGTTGAAAAATTGAAACGGCAAATAGGTATTGTATAGATGAATTCATTAATATTTAGTAATTAATAGATTGAATTAAAACGCTAAATTATTATAAAATGATAATATATTTCATGAGAGGAAGATAATTTGTGGACATTATTGACATTGACATATTAAAACCTATCTTTGATCAACTAGCTATGCGAGTAGCGATGATTTTATTCATTCCGCTACTGATTACATTATTAGGTGTTGCGATTTTAAATAGATGTAATGCACCTAAGGTTGTTATTTTATATGGTATGGTATCTGTATTTTTGTTTTCTGTGTATAAAATGTTTGGATTATTCTATATGTAAGTAGAGGACAATTTGTCTATGGAGTAAAATATAGGTATAAACTGTTTCCAGCTTTTAATGATAA
>NZ_JAVFVN010000751.1:0-640 GCF_030910085.1 Stenotrophomonas maltophilia group sp. RNC7
AAGAATTCTCCCGATGTTTGTTCACTTGATATTTCATAAAATGAAATACTAAAATTAATGCTGGAATGATAATAAACCATACCCAATGTAAATAAATAAGAAAATAATTAACTGAAGCCGCCTTAAATGTCTTTTTATAAAAAGGAAGAGTTTCGAGTAAAGATAGGTGAAATAAGTTAAACAGGACATAGGTTAAATGCAAGCTTATTAACCCTCCAATTGCATTTAACAACATGTACTTTGAAATGCATCTTAAATTCACAACCAAATAGCGTAAAGAATACAAATACATTAACATTGGTACTGCAAGAAAAAATAACTTAATAAATTTCAAGTATGAACTCAATATTCCTATATTAGATATTGTATGATCAAACAACCACATTAGAATGTAACCTGAAAAACTAAACAGTACCATATTAAAAATATATGAAAAGATATTAGTGTTAAATAGTTCACTTTTTAAGAATGAAGGAACAGCCGGTGATAACCATCCAAGGAAATCAAAAACAGCTGCAGTACTTATCATTGTTATTATACAAATCACAAAGAATTCAAAAGGGATTATATTAAAAATCGATAATCCTAATAATAAAAAGACGTGAATTAATGTAATGATCACAACAGAAATAATATATCC
>NZ_JAVFVN010000766.1:0-309 GCF_030910085.1 Stenotrophomonas maltophilia group sp. RNC7
ACGCAGCCACGCACGGCGTGGGTCTACGAGTAGAGCCACCCCATGGGTGGCTGCGCACGATATCCGACGGGAAGCGCGCCACGCCAGGGGTGGGGCTAACGGGAAACCCCACCATAGCCCCCACCGCGGCGGGGCCAGCCCCGCGACAAAAGGCCCTGCCCATGGCCGCCACGGGCCCGGCGGTGTGTACCGCGGCAGCGCCCGCCGGGGGGCGGGCGACGCGGGGCTGATCCGGTCGCGCCACGCCAGGCGGGGCGCGCTTCCCGTCGGATATCGTGCGCAGCCACCCATGGGGTGGCTCTACTCGTA
>NZ_JAVFVN010000770.1:0-426 GCF_030910085.1 Stenotrophomonas maltophilia group sp. RNC7
CCCAGAGCACCTCAGGCGATGTCCCGGAATCCGGACTCGACGTGCTCAATCAGGACGGCGACTCGATCGAGGTCGCCTTGGCCAGGCAACTCGTTGCTGCTTAATGGCCTCAGATGCCGGCGCTCCTTCGGAGCGTCGGCATTTTTTTGCGCGCCAGGAGTTTCTCCGCGGCTAAGCATCGCAGACCTAACCAATGGTCGGTGTGCCGCTGCACACCACCAGACGCATAGAGCCCCGCGTCATCGCCACGTACAGGTGCTGCGCGCTCATCCCATCCGTATTCAATACCACCGCAACCTCAGCCTCCAAACCCTTGAGCAACAAGGTGCTGCCAACTGCGCGTTTTGGCAGCGGCCGTCCCAGCATCCGGTTTTCTTCCCGCACCCGTCTAGCAGCTTCAGCCAAGGGAACGATTCCCGGCGCAGC
>NZ_JAVFVN010000786.1:0-454 GCF_030910085.1 Stenotrophomonas maltophilia group sp. RNC7
GAGCTCTGAAGAAACTAAGCAATTTCTGAATTATATTAAATATGCAGACTTATTTATAAGTGTAAGCGGAGACTGCTTGTCAGAAGTAAATGGCAGAATGAATATTATAGAACAAGTATTACTGTTTGATTATGCACATAAACATAATGTGAAAACGTATATTTGTGCTCAAACTATGGGAAGGTTTGGAAGTGACATTAGATGGCTTGTAAAAAGAATTTTAAAATCCCTTGATTTGATAACCATAAGAGAGGATATAACATATGAATATTTTAAGGAAATAGGAGTCGTTAATAATGTTGTTCGTACAGAGGATTTAGCATTTTTGTTAAATCCGGCTAATGAAGAAAGATTTAAAGAAATACTTGATATAGAGAAAATTGAAGAAGATTTCCTTAATAATAAAACAGTTGTACACTTTACAAACTCCTGGCATTATAATCATTCTTTTGTT
>NZ_JAVFVN010000795.1:0-577 GCF_030910085.1 Stenotrophomonas maltophilia group sp. RNC7
TGTACCAGTCCGGAAACGACTGTAGGCGCGCGGCCTGGCGCAAGGTGATCCCGTGATGCTCCGTCGGGTGAACGAAACGGCCCTTCGAAGGGTTGATACAAGCCGTTGTCATTGTTGGCCCCGGACGGCTGGGATCTATCCTGCCATAAACGTCTTTATGCCCGGAGTGAGCTTCGTGGCACGGAAGGATCCGACCGGAATCGCTACGTGATCCCCCGTTCGGCGGCGTGCGTCTAAATGCATCCAGAAGTTCTTTTCCGTGCTGCATGTGGATGTCGTTTGGATCACTCTTAGAAGGTGCCTTGTTGAACGCGACGGCCGCCGATATCCATGTAGGCAGGTCCGATTTCGCATCTGGGGCAGCATGCGTAGCGGAGGGCGGCCAAGCCGGCGGCGCAGATAGTTTCTCCTCATCGTATCCAATAATGAAAACTCGCCGCCTGCTTTGCGGTACTCCGTAATCTCTGGCATTCAGTATTTGCGGCTCTAGAACGCCGTATTCGGCCGAGGCAGCAAGCGCATAGAAAGCTTCTAAGTATTTTTCGTGCCTCGGCCATAACAGGCCCGGCACATTCTC
>NZ_JAVFVN010000798.1:0-800 GCF_030910085.1 Stenotrophomonas maltophilia group sp. RNC7
GTATCATCGGCCCAAGACGATTTTCAGAGATCAATTTCTGAACATAGCAAGCGCGTTGAAGCTTTAGCGGACGAATACAAGAAGCTTGCTGCCATCCTCACTGCTTGCGCGGTGGCGGCGAAAAACGTGCTGCATTACGATTTGTTCGGATCTCCAGAATATCGAATGGTGATGTCGTCGGATCGGGCGGCCCAACAGATCGCTGATGAATTTGAAGGTCTTGTCTCAGAAAATCTGAAAAAGATGATGGGCGACATGAAACTCGCATACCAGCACATGGTTCGCATTTAACCATTAAAGCCTCGCTCTATACTTCAAATGGCTTCACAGAGCGGGGCTTATACGTTTCAGCCTTGAATTTACGCGACGCATTTGCCGGATTCGACCAAGTGCCGTTGTGATCTCCACCGGTAAAATTCGATAGAATTCTACAACGGAGGCCACAATGGCACGAACATTAATTGGCGAGCTTTTGCTTCGGATCAAAGCCGATACGCGAGAAGCGAAGAGCGTTAGCGATGCGCTCAAGAATGTTGAGAGAAATGCCAAATCGCTTGGCGGTATTGGCTGGGGTTCCAACTTTCAGCAATCGTTGAACAAGCTGAAAGCCACGCCGCGAGAGATGGATGCGATCACAAGATCGTGGAAGAATCTTATCGATCAAATCGAGAGAAACGGTATCGACAAAGCCATTGCGCGTGGCTTGAAATCTAATTGGAAATCGACCGTGACGTCGCATTTTGCAGCCATGCGTGCGGAAGCCGACAGATTTGAGAAACACCATGACATGGTGATGCGAC
>NZ_JAVFVN010000800.1:0-541 GCF_030910085.1 Stenotrophomonas maltophilia group sp. RNC7
TAGCTCTCCTAATCTATCGTAGTAAAAATTGATGGCGTTATCATAGTTATCATTAATCTGTACTAAAAGCCCATAATCATCAAAATAATACTCAAGGCCGTTTTTGTAATCGCTCAAAACATATCTTGCCCCTGCCGGTTCGCCATAACGAGGGCCAAAGCTCAGATCGTCGAAGGGATAACCTAGCAATTCATTACGCTCCGAAATGGCGAATGACCCGAACTCAGGCATATATAAGTGCTTTTGATCACCTGATATTTTAAGATAAGGGATATCCCATATCCATCCTTTCCCTAAGGGGAAGCGAGTGTCTTCTTCCAATTTCCTCGTGGCTTGGCGATGCCTATTTTCATTATAGAAAATATCGTCTTTCCCGCGGGAACTGTCATACACTCGCCGCAGCTCAAAATTCAATCCATTCGGGCCCGGCAGCACCAAATCGGTCTGAACAATCCGTAAGGAACCATCTACCGTGGATATCTGCTCGTTCAAATCCCCCACCGAAAAAGGAGCTTGATTGAACCGCAGTTCCTTTTGCTGT
>NZ_JAVFVN010000802.1:0-737 GCF_030910085.1 Stenotrophomonas maltophilia group sp. RNC7
ACTAATCAGAACGGCGGCGCTAAAAAGGCGCTAGGTGACATAAGGCGAGCTTGCTGTGGTCACGTACAGGCACCGCCAAGTCGTTCTGATGGGAGAACTCACAAGAGTTCAGCTTTGCCACTTAGTCTATTCCACGTTGCAGCGTGAGCAATAGCAACCTGTAGCAGTCTGTAGCCGTCGCCTTCGGGTGGCGGCTTTTTCATATCCAGAAGCAACAGAAGGAAGTCGCATCATGTTCACCATCAAGCACGTTCATATCCATGGCGAGACGCTATTCACTGGTCGTGAGCCACAGTTTCACGCCAACATGGACAGCTCGGAAGGCAAGACCGTCTCTTACGAAAACGAACACGGCGTTCGCATCTATATCACTGGTGGAACGGTCTACGTGATGAATGAGATTGGAAAGACCGTGGCCAAGTATGAACTTGGTGGCGTCGGTGTTGCAATCGATGGTGACAAGGCTTTAGCGGCTTAATCTCTTTTCCATTGGAGAGAGCATCCATGCCCAAGCCCTCCAAGAAAGAGCTTAAGGCTCTTAACGACATAGCGAACAAATCCACGATCAAGGTCTGGCGCACGCGCAACATGATCATGCTTGAGGCTGTCATCGCCGCATTCATGGATACGGATAGCCCGGAAGAAGTGGCCACGATCCTGAGAGCGCAGGCGGATATGCTGCTGGACTTCGGATGAGTGCGAAACCTGTCTGGTTAGACCGTGGCTGGCAACCTGTG
>NZ_JAVFVN010000028.1:0-322 GCF_030910085.1 Stenotrophomonas maltophilia group sp. RNC7
GATAAGTGAACTCAGCATGGCTCCTGGCCTGGGTTTGCTACCGAATGTTATAATAGATCAGCATTTTGCTGAACAAGGTCGGATTGGTGCACTCATCGGTGCCGTTTCCGCGGATGCTTGGTATCGCAACAGATGAGGATACCGCGATTGTCGTTTAACACGGGCAGTTTACGGTAATTGGCAGTGGCGCAGTTCATCTTGTCGATGCGGGCTACGTAACTCATTCAAATATAACGCAAGCCTTAACGGATGATGCGTTGTCGATCTATGATCAAAAATGCATGTTCTCGGTTCAGGCGACGCTCTCAATCTGGACACGCTA
>NZ_JAVFVN010000057.1:0-454 GCF_030910085.1 Stenotrophomonas maltophilia group sp. RNC7
ATGCCCACGGCGGTCACGCGCTCCTTGCCGTAGCGCACCATCAGCCGCCCAGTGAAGAAGCTCGGCCCGAACATCGCCAGCAGGTGCCACTGGATGCCCAGGGCGGCGTTGTCCACCGAATGCCCGTGGTTGACCATCGCCACCGGCGCGGCGGTCATCACGAACGCCATCACCCCATAGGACACCACGCCCGCGGCCACGGCCAGCGCGTAGCGCGGCATCGCCAGGAGCTGCAGCACCGTGCGGCCGCTGTCGGCGGCGGCTTCGGCCGGGGTCTGGCGCGGCGTGCGCAGCATCAGCAAGATCGGCAGGGCGATCAGCGGCAGCAGCGCCTGGCTGAGGAAGCTGCCGACGTAGGGCGTGCCCGCTACCGCGTCGCGCGTGAAGATCACCAACTGCGGCCCGATGATGGCACCCGCGAGACCCCCCACCATCACCCAGGAAATCGCCTTGG
>NZ_JAVFVN010000070.1:0-410 GCF_030910085.1 Stenotrophomonas maltophilia group sp. RNC7
TCTAATACATATGACTATGAAAGAAACTTTAAAATTCAACATTTATTTCGATATTATTCTTCTCTTATTGAAAAAATAAACTCGGATATAGTAATTGAAAATCCTCCAAAAGATATGCATTTATTAAAAGATGCTTCTCACTTAGATATCACCAGAGGTAATATTGAGCTTACCCCTTTGGGAGAGTCATTTGCATCTATTTGTTGCTAGAAAGGGAGCATTCATGCTCCCTCCTTTGTTTTTTCTATAATTTTCTTTACTAAACTAAAGGTATTTTCAACCGTTCCGTTGCTATCTACTACATAATCGCACTCTATAATTTTGAAATTTTTCTCGTCATGTCTTATTCTTTCATTTGCTCTATCTCTTCCACGTTGTAGAGTCATTCTATTTAATCTATTTTGTTTATC
>NZ_JAVFVN010000085.1:0-519 GCF_030910085.1 Stenotrophomonas maltophilia group sp. RNC7
GAAAAAAAAGGCTACTGTTTATATCTCCGAAAACATCTTCAATTGAAGTTGTTACATTAGACGTTGCAGAAAAAATCTAAACAAGTAAAATCTTCAAGAAAGGCTAATATTAGAAAGGTAGCTGTGATAATAGGTGTCTTAGTAGGAGTTACAATGCTAAGTCTACCTAATAATGAGACTTCAGCTTGGAAAGTGCCCAATATAATGGATATTCTTAAGTCCAAAGATAATGTAACATCTATTAATCAAAATAGGTCTGTTGGAGAGGGCATACAAATACTTGAAGAAGAGGCAGATACAAGTTTTAAAGTTAATTCTACTGATGAAATTAGAGCTATGGTTTCATTTAATTTTAAAAAACTTCCATACGAATTTAAAGAGGGTGTTATAAGAGGTCCATTAGATGGGGAGGAAATAGTCTATTTAAATTATATATCAGATAAAGGAAAATTTGAACTTGCCCAGATGCGACAGGGCCTAGAATTTACACAATCTGTTAATATCGGTAATGATAGCGAA
>NZ_JAVFVN010000107.1:0-341 GCF_030910085.1 Stenotrophomonas maltophilia group sp. RNC7
GAGTGGGGCGAATTCATCCCAATAGGCCTCGCCAACGACCTTGAACCATTCTCCCTTGTTGTCCTGCTGCCAGAGGTAAACGCGGGCATATTCGATGCCCTTCGGGTTCGTTGCCGATTTCAGTTCATCGTTGAAGATAACTTCAGCCGGCTCTGACGCGGGCCGGTAGTTCTTGCAGCGTTGGGCAATGACACGTAGGCCATCGCGAGAGACTACAATCGACATGCGGCGCTTGGATTGATCCTTAGCGTTCTTGCCGAAAACGAGAGGCATAATCTGTTTGCGGAAAGGATCTAGGCCATAAGACCGCGCTGCCTCCATGAACAGATTGAATTCGTCGT
>NZ_JAVFVN010000215.1:0-643 GCF_030910085.1 Stenotrophomonas maltophilia group sp. RNC7
TTAATAATATTATTACTTGTAGTACTTTGTGTAGTCATATTTAGTATGATTTCTAGTATGTTATTTAGTTCTGCACCGGAGGATAAACTTGATGGAATGAGCGCTCAAGATAAAGATACTAGAGCATATATTAAACAATTATCTCAACAGAGTTTTAGTGGGCCAGAACAATGGGCTTACAGATTACCAGAGGAGTTACTATCTGCTGTAGTTCAATTGGATTCTTGGCGAAATGGTAAAGATTTAAAAGATTTTGATCCAAATCGTATCGATTTAGGTGGCGGCCTCGGTGGTATTGGAACTGGCGGTGGTGGACCCTTACCTGGTGGGGGCGGCGGAACAGCTGCTGATACAGGAAATTATCCTATCACAAATGCAGGTCCATGGATGACATTTGAAGCTACCGGTTATTATGGTGAAGATTCTGCAATGCAAGGTGGATTCTGTCCAGCAGTGGGTTGTGATAAAATCGGTTTCAATTTTAGTCAAGCAATTCGTTATAACGGATATCGTATTGTAGCAGTAGATCCACGTGTTGTTCCATTATGGAGCATTGTAGAAATTAATGATCCGGGAACAGGTCTTCATATTCAAGGTGTAGCTTTAGATACTGGTGGCGCAATTAAGGGTAATAGAATTGATA
>NZ_JAVFVN010000231.1:0-1871 GCF_030910085.1 Stenotrophomonas maltophilia group sp. RNC7
TTTTTTAAGTGTTCTCCAAGAGGGATAATGATAATGTATAGTAACCCAATCGTTAGCAATCCTATATCACTTGCTTTATCAATTACTCCAAATCCGGTACCTTTATCTACAATGGTAGCTATGGTCCATAATAATAATGCATGCACAGCTTGTACAAATACTGTTCCTATAAATTCTTTAAACCACGTAAATGTAACCTGTCTAGTAGATGGAAACATGAATAAACTCACAAAAATCGGTCCTAATATCATTAGTACCAAAAGAGTAATTTTTCGCATTAAGTAATAGAAGTAAGCCCAAATCGTGACGAAGAAAAGTACTAGTCGAGCAAATATTCCTCCAATAATATGGTCTTTTAATGGTGGATATATGTCTTTTCCCGTTAAATCTAAACTTGACTTAAAAAAATCTATTACTCCTTTGTTTAAAGTAAAGACCACATCATAAAGTACACCTAAGTTCCCTAAAACTAAAATTACAAAAAGCCAGTCACGAACAAACTCAAAGAAGTAAGTTCTATTTGCTGGGTTTATACTAGTACTCGAAAACTTAATAGCGGCATGCACCATTGAAAATACAAGAATGAACCCTAGTAATATGGTTAAATTTCCAACACCCGGGGAAATAATCCCCGTTATTTCACTTGGTGAAAATGTGTTGTAAACTAAAGTGTCATCTTTATATCCATAAACTAATCGAAAAAATGTAGGAATTGCTTCGAAGGGTTTCCATAGTGCATCCCAGAAACCTTGAACTATACTTTCGGCAGCTTTCCATGCCTTTTCAGCTATCCAATCTCCCAATTAATAAGACCTCCATTTCTAACAAAATTCTATGAAATAGACATTATCTCATTTGCATTTCCTTCTGTTTTAGCATTTCTTCTAATACGGCTGGATTGGATTCAATAAACAATAATTCTTCATCAGATGGATCTGTTCTAAGCCAAATTGATGAATCGCCTGTTTTTAGAATTCCTTCTCCTTTTGCTGGGTTGCCGAATAATATGTTTAATTCACCTTCTGTTATATCGAAGTTCCGTCTAACTTCTTCTTTATCTATCTTGTTTTGCTTCAAAAATAGAAGTGTATGTGAATTGGTAAGTATACCGCGTGACTTTGGATTCCTTAATAATCGTACAAAGTCTTGGGAAGCGTAACATAATCCGCCATGACGTTTACGGATGCGTCGAGCAATCTTTTCGAAAAACGCTACTGTTTGCTCATTGTCAATAAATTGCCAAATCTCATCACAATAGATGAACTTTCTTCTTGTTGCATGTTGAGGATTTTTAGCGAAGTATTCCCATAAATAGTTTAAAATTACATGGAAGGCGATTGGACGTAAGAATCCTTCTTCCAACTGCGAAATATTGAAGTTGATTAATCTTGATTCATCAAGACTTTGTTTTACATTAGTTCCAAGATTCGTTTGTCCATCAAAAATAGGTTTGGAACCAGTTCGTAAAAACGGTTTAATAGCATGTAATAGTCTTTTAGCATCAGGTGCTTCTTTATATCTCTTCTCGATATATTCATAAATTTGTAGAATCTCAGGTTCCTTTTTTCGAACTTGAGACTGAATAATACGCCCGTTTACTTCTTTAATCCCTTCCTCAAAAAGGCTATCTGGATGTGTTGTAATCTTTAGCTCTGTAAATACGTGCATTATAGCTTCTTCTAAATAATTTCGTTCGAATACATCTAGACCGTTTTCAACTCCACCTTTACCACGAACAACAATATCGAAAAAGTCTAAGATTTCATTAACCTTTTCTCTAATAGGCACAAAACGCTTGTATTTTTTTCCGTTCTTTTCATAAATGACGATTTTATCATCTTTTGAAAGCAATTCTAATTCTTCATCATCTT
>NZ_JAVFVN010000280.1:0-312 GCF_030910085.1 Stenotrophomonas maltophilia group sp. RNC7
CCGACCTGCAGGCGCTGGTGAACGTGTTCGCCGCCGGCCTGGAACGCGACGACGTCGAACTGGACATCGACGCGCTGGACGCCAAGGCGGCCGGCGGCATCCCCGCCGCGGTGGCGCGTGAAAGCGCCATCCTCAAGCATCCGGTGTTCTCCAGCGTGCAGTCGGAAACCGACATGCTGCGCTACCTGCGCAAGCTCGCCGACAAGGACCTGGCGCTGGACCGCACCATGATCCCGCTGGGCTCCTGCACCATGAAGCTGAACGCCACGGCCGAGATGATCCCCATCACCTGGCCCGAGTTCGCGCTGGTGC
>NZ_JAVFVN010000323.1:0-1678 GCF_030910085.1 Stenotrophomonas maltophilia group sp. RNC7
ACCGGCTCTGCATCCCGGTGCCGTTCTACCATTGCTTCGGTATGGTGCTCGGCAATCTCGCCTGCGTCACTCACGGCTCCTGCATGGTAATCCCAAACGACAGTTTCGATCCTTTCCTGACGCTGCAGACCGTCGAGGAGGAGCAATGCACCGGCCTGCATGGCGTGCCGACCATGTTCATCGCGATGCTGGATCATCCAGACTTCAGCCGCTTCGACCTTTCGAGCCTGCGCACCGGCATCATGGCCGGGTCGCCCTGCCCCATCGAAGTCATGCGGCGTGTCGTGAGCGAGATGCATCAAGACGAAATCACCATCGCCTACGGCATGACCGAGACGAGCCCGGTCAGTTTTCAGAGTTCGACGTCCGATCCGCTGGAGCGGCGCGTCTCCACGGTCGGGCGCATTCACCCGCATCTGGAGGTGAAGATCGTGGATGCGGATGGCAAGGTCGTGCCGCGCGGCGAAAAGGGCGAATTGCTGACGCGCGGCTACAGCGTCATGCGCGGCTACTGGAACGACGCGGAAAGTTCAGCCGGAGCCATTGACGATGCGGGCTGGATGCACACGGGAGACCTCGCGACCATAGACGAGGAAGGTTATTGCAACATCGTCGGGCGCATAAAGGATCTCATCATTCGCGGCGGCGAGAATATCTACCCGCGCGAGATCGAAGAGTTCCTGTTTGCCCATCCGGCGATCAGCGACGTCCAGATATTCGGCATTCCGGACCGGAAGTTCGGCGAAATCATCTGCGCCTGGGTCAAGCTGCACAAGGACGCCCAACTGTCCGAAGAGGACCTCAGCGAATATTGCCGGCAGCGGATCGCGCATTACAAGGTTCCGGCGCATATCCGCTTCGTGGATCAGTTTCCGATGACCGTGACCGGCAAAATCCAGAAATTCGTCATGCGACAGGCCATGATCGAAGAACTGGAACTGCAGGAAATTAGAACGGCGTAATTATGCCGTCCTGTCAGGAGCCGTGTTCTCCAGGAGCGGGATGTTTGTAAGTTGTCCCGCCGTCCCGCTCTCAGGTTTTGTCTGAATATGATCATGTCCGAAGCCCGCTCCCACTTTTTCGGAACCATGTTCCAATATTTTCGCTCCCGGCGGCTTGCAAAGCGAAACCGAGAATGCATATTACGTAAACGTAAGATTTTTGGGAGAGTTTCCATGGAAGAACTGATCGCACGCATCACCTCCAAAGTTGGCATCGATGCGGCAACGGCAGAAAAGGCAGTCGGCATGATCCTCGCCTTCCTGCAGAAGGAAGGTCCGGAGGCGGAAGTCCAGAAGCTTCTCGCAGCATTTCCGGGCGCTGAAGAAGCGATTTCGCAGGTCAAGGGCGGCGGCTTCCTGTCCGGCCTGATGGGCGGCGTGATGGGTCTGGGCTCGCAGCTCATGGGCGCTGGCCTCGGCATGGGCGAGATTTCCGGCGTCGCCAAGGAGACCATCCGCTTTGCCAAGGAAAAGGCCGGCGACGAACCCGTCGATGCCGTTATCGGCGCGATCCCGGGCCTCGGCCAGTTCGTCTGACCAACCTTGCATTTTTCGATAAAGGCCCCGGTTTCCGGGGCCTTTTGCATCAGTGCCTCCCCGGTAGAACCATCCTTCGCCACAGGCCCCACAATCCCCACCTGCCAGTACAAAACAATAGTAATTAAGTCATGTTTTTC
>NZ_JAVFVN010000344.1:0-329 GCF_030910085.1 Stenotrophomonas maltophilia group sp. RNC7
TAACAATTAGTATCAAAGATATTCAAGGCGCAACGCATACAAAAACATTTGGCTTTACTACATATGCACAAGAAAAGCCAATAGCAGGTTTTAGTTTAGTTGGTACAGGAATTAGAAATGATGAAGGAGCTGCTACTTATCAGGTTACTGATTCATCAAAAGTTACGTTAAATCCAATTGGAAAGGTTCAGTACCTGTCAGAAATTAATGAGTATGCCTTTAATGTTGATGGAACACAAAAGGTAATAGGAACTAAAAGAGTACTATTAGAAACTGAAAATATGGAGCTTAAATTTGGTGTTGGAGAACATAAAATATGGCAAGTAGTA
>NZ_JAVFVN010000353.1:0-760 GCF_030910085.1 Stenotrophomonas maltophilia group sp. RNC7
TCCTAATTCCTCATGAACTATTATCTACGTACCTAACTAATTTCGTTTAAAATCTTTATTTCACCATTCGCAAATTCTTCTACTAAAACTATCCTCTTATCTATTACAGCTACATATTCAATTGGTTGATTAAAGTTGTATTCACTAATAAAGTCTAAAAGTCTTCTATACAATTCCAACAATGCAGAGGAATCATGACGTAAGCTTTGATAAAAGGAACCTTCTATTTGAAAAATCTCTATAATGGGTAAATGGTATGTGTTATACCAGTTACATACATTATGATAAAACTCCATAAAACTAATTAAAATATCCTCAACAGAGTATATATTTTTATTTACTTCCATGCTCTTAAGAAGTGCTTTTCTTTCGTTCAACCATTCTCTATGCTCTTTTAAAAGTGTTTTCATTATTTTTTGTTCCTCCATAAATACAGTTAGGTTTAAAACATAACCAGTTGTTATACATCGGAGTCCATAAATTCTGTTAATTCAAGTTTATCACTCAATAATTTTCTCTGCTTTTCTAAATAAATCCCAATTTATTTTAACTAAGATATATTCCTTATTTAAACCTGTACTAAATAAAAAAAGCCTTCAAATCGATGGAAAATTCCATTACCATCAACCCAAAGGGTCTATCTCTAAATTGCTTTACCTAGATACGAAATGAAACTATATTTATTGTATATAAACTTAGCACAATCTCTTTATTTTCCTGACATCTACATCCAGAATAGGAAATCTATATGTAAGTTCAT
>NZ_JAVFVN010000069.1:0-3238 GCF_030910085.1 Stenotrophomonas maltophilia group sp. RNC7
CCAGCTATTAAAAAAAATAGAATATATACTTGTTTCGTAATAATTCCAACAGTAACTTTTGCTTTATTTACGAATATTGTATTTGAGGCAATGGGGATTAAAGATGTTTGGATGTTAAATCCATGGATAGTTACGATTGAATTTTTTGTTTTCTTTTATTTAGCAATAAAATACGGCTTTTTGGATGTGCAAATCAAATTTGAAAAGCAACGTCGAGATTCAACGATGATGGCAGTAACATCAGGAACTACGCTGTTTAATCATTCAATTAAGAATGAAGTTATAAAAATCGATATGTTAGTTAATCAACTTAAAGAAAATAGCAAATTAGACGAGTCAAGTGCGGAAAACATTGAATTAGTTTTACATTCTACCAATCATTTGTTAGAACTATCAAGACGTATTCAAAGTAAATTAGATGTAATGGAGCTGCAAGAAAGTGAATTTTGGTTAAGTGAGTGTATAGATTCAGCTTTGAATTTGTTAAATCCAACTATAAATTCAAATATCAAGATTATTAAACAATACGAAATAGATGTAAGAATAAATGGTGACTCAGTACATTTTCAAGAAGCGTTTCTTAATATAATTAAAAATTCTATAGAAGCTATGGACCAAAAAGGAGAAATAATAATAAAAGTTTATAAGACCTGGCGGAAGGTGTTTATAGACGTTACAGATACAGGACGAGGGATAGAAAAAGATAAGCTGTTTTTAGTACTGAATCCCTTCTATTCAACTAAAGGGACTGGAAGTAGTAATTATGGTCTAGGATTAAATTATACTTATAAGGTAATACAAAAGCATAATGGCGACATTGAAGTTAAAAGTAAGGTTGGACAAGGTACAACAATGACGATAATTCTTCCAATAAAAAGAGTAACTGGAATTGTAGATGGCGCCTATTTAAATTCGATGGGAGACGTAAAGCATGGAAAAAATTCGTATCATGATTGTTGAAGACGATGCGGTTTATATGAAGCTAATATGTCAACTTATAGAAAAAGAAAAAGACATGTGTGTGAAAATAAAAGCTTATTCTAAAGAAGAAGCAATTAATATAGATTGTGAGGAAATAGATGTAGCACTATTAGATTTAACCTTATCAAATGATGTAGAATGCTTAGGCGGCCTTGAAGTTGCGGGAATATTAAAACGAAAAGGATTACATCAGATAATAATGCTAACTTCGCATGACGAAGAAGAGATTATCTTAAAAGCTTTTGATGCAGGTGCAAAAAATTACATTATGAAAGCTTATTATAAAGATATCCCAAAGGTTTGTCGCGATGCATATTTAGGGCAAAGAAGTATCCATCATGATGTTTCTGATGTAGTGCTTAACGGATTAAAAACAGAGAGGAAGTTAAGAGATCTTACAATTGCAGAACGTGAAGTTTATAAATTAAAAGAGAAAGGATTAAGTAAAAAAGAAATCGCAAGTAAATTATTCAAATCTCCAGAAACAGTAAAAAAATTACTGAAAAAGATAAAAGACAAAATAAAATAAAATAAAATAAAAACCAGACAATTCATAATTGTAACACGAATTTATTATTTTGAGGAGGGGTATTTTTTTTACCCTCCCCAAAATAATAAAGACAAGGTAACATGTAAATATACAGTTATTATTCAGACCTGAATAATTTTGAGAATAATGACAATAAAACAGACCAAAACAACAAATACTTAACATGAACGGAACTAGACCAACTATTTTATACTTTTGTAAAGGGGTGACAAAGGATGATTGAGCAAGTGATAAAAGAAAAACGAAAGAATAAGGGATGGACACAACTTACACTTGCTAAACAATCAGGGGTACCACAACCCACGATTTCACAGATAGAAAGAGGAGAGAGAACCTCTCCTAGCTATCAAAATATTATAAAAATAGCCAAAGCATTAGAAATAACAATCGAGGAATTAGAAGCTTCATGTAGTTAGAGGACAATAATTGGAATTTTCAGAATACTTTTTAGCAAACAGTATACTAATAGAAATATGTTATATTTTACTATAATCCAATATTTTAGGGGACTAGGGGATCTTGAAAATTATATTGTTTATAATTTGATTTTTCAGGAGGGGGACTATGAACTTCGTAAAAAAAAGTATAGATGATTATCTATCAGAAAGAAAAATGAGTTATGAAGAATTAGCTTCTATGGTGGATGTCGCTCAAACAACTATATCAAATTGGATCAACAGTGAGAGTGAAATTTCTATTACAACATTTTGTAAAATTGTTCAGAAAATATTCCCAGAACAAAAACAACTACAAGAAGAATACATAATTGATTATTTAAGTGGGTTAAAGAATAGAAAGGTTATTAATATAAAAATTGCATTTTTAATTTCTTATCTTAATAGATATCGAATGGTGTTAGATTATTTAATCCGAAATTGTAAAGAGGATAAAGAAAGTTGCTTAAAAAATTATGCAAAGCTTTTTGAACTATATAGTGAGCGATTGGATAATGCAGATAATCGAGACCAATTTTTAGAACTAGAAACTATGTCTGTAACATTGACAGGAAAGAAACAAGCAGACGCTTCAATCTTAATAGATATCCTCAAAATGCTCATACTACTCGACCTTAGTGAAGTAAGCCTCATAAGAAACTACAGAAATAGAATAAATACCAATATTAATCATCTTACTAATACTGATCAGAAAGAATTAATTGAATTTTGGTTAGCTGAGATTGATAGTTATCAACTTTTACGCGAAGACAAACTAACCGAATTTAGAAAAATAAATTCTAGCTTAAAGGTAAATCCAGTTATGAAATATTTACCTACTTTACATGGAGTATTAGAGTCTAGAAACGGCGAGAGTTATATTTTTACAAACTATAAAAAATCTTTTGATCACACAACAAGGGCAATTAAAATATTTGAAAAATGGCAAGATGAATTTAGATACCAGATTGCGAGCAACAATTTAAGCTTCTTAAAGCTAGTATGGGAACGAGATATTAATACTATAGATGTAGATAGTTTAAATACTGAAGAAAAAGTTTTGTATTATATAAAAATGGAAAAAGAAGACCTGGCAATGTCAGTACTGAATCAGGCCGAAAACGATGGAAAATTAACACCACTAATGACCTGCTTTAAAGGAATGTTAACTAAAAATAGAGAGTTAATAAGGCAGTCAATTAATATGTTTATACAAAAAAATGATAGGTTCTTTGTGAAATTCGCGGAAATGATTTACAATAGAGGTGATAAT
>NZ_JAVFVN010000455.1:0-18845 GCF_030910085.1 Stenotrophomonas maltophilia group sp. RNC7
CGCCGGGCCATGCCCGGCGGAATGCGAGAAGCGCCGCGCTGCGCGCTCGCCGGGCATGGCCCGGCGCTACCCGATCCGGTTTCCGCTGGGCGGAAACGAAACGCGCCCCGAAGGGCGCGTTTCTGCAGATCGCAGCGGAGCGAAGGCTTACGCCTTCTTCTCCGCTTCGATCTGCTTGCGGATCTGCGCATCGACCGCCGCAATGGCGGTCATGTTCAGGATCCGGCGCGAGGTCGCGCTGGTGGTCAGGATGTGCACCGGCTTGTTCACGCCCATCAGGATCGGGCCGATCGCCACGCCGTCGGTGAACACGCGCACCAGGTTGTAGGCGATGTTGGCCGCTTCCAGGTTCGGCAGCACGAACAGGTTGGCGCGGCCCTGCAGGGTCGAGCCCGGCAGCAGCTTCTGGCGCAGCGCTTCATCCCATGCGGTGTCGCCCTGCATTTCGCCATCCACGTTCAGGCGCGGGTTGCGCTTGAGCAGCAGCTCGCGCACCTGGCGCATCTTCAGCGCATCCTTCGAATCATGGCTGCCGAAGTTGGAGTGCGACAGCAGCGCCACCTTCGGCTCGATGCCGAACAGCTTCATGCGATAGGCCGCCTGCAGGGTCGCCTCGCACAGCTGCTCGGCGGTCGGATCTTCCTGCACATGGGTATCGACGAAGAAGAACACGCCCTGCTGGTTGATCACGCCGGTCATCGCCGAGGTCGAGGTGACCTTCGGCTCTAGCGGCAGCACGCTGCGCACGTAGCCCAGCTTCTTGTGGAAGCGGCCGACGATGCCGGTCAGCATCGCATCGGCTTCGCCACGGGCGACCATCACCGCTGCGATCAGGGTCGGGCGCGACCGCATCAGGTTCTTCGCCGCGGCCACGGTCACGCCACGACGGCCGGTCAGGCCGTGGTAGTACTGCCAGTATTCGTTGAAACGCGGGTCGTCGTTGATGTTGGTGACTTCAACGTTCTCGCCGATCTTCAGGCGCAGGCCGAGGCGCTCGATGCGCGACTCGATCACTTCCGGGCGGCCGATCAGGATCGGATGCGCCAGGCCGTCATCGACCACGTTCTGCACCGCCTGCAGCACCACTTCCTCTTCGCCCTCGGCGTACACCACGCGCTGCTTGTCGCTGCGCGCGCGGTCGTACACCGGCTTCATCATCAGGCTGGTGCGGTAGACGAACTGGGCCAGCTTGTCGCGGTAGGCGCCCATGTCCTCGATCGGGCGCGAGGCCACGCCCGAGTCCATCGCGGCCTGGGCCACGGCGGCCGACAGTTCCACCAGCAGGCGGCGGTCGAACGGGCGCGGGATCAGGTATTCACGGCCGAAGCTCGGGGTCTCGCCGCCGTAGGCCGAGCCCATGTCGGTGGCTGCACGGCGTGCCAGTGCAGCGATGGCACGCACGCAGGCGATCTTCATTTCCTCGTTGATCGCGGTCGCACCCACGTCCAGCGCACCACGGAACAGATACGGGAAGCACAGCACGTTGTTGACCTGGTTCGGGTAGTCCGAACGGCCGGTGCCGATGATCGCGTCCGGACGCGCAGCGCGCGCCACCTCCGGCATGATTTCCGGGGTCGGGTTGGCCAGCGCGAAGATCACCGGATCCGGCGCCATGGTCTTGACCATGTCGGCGGTCAGGATGCCCGGTGCCGACAGGCCCAGGAAGATGTCCGCGCCGTCGACGATCTCGGCCAGGGTGCGCTTGTCGGTGTCACGCGCATAGCGCTGCTTTTCCGGGTCCAGGTCGGTACGACCGGTATGGATCACGCCCTCGCGATCGAAGGCCAGGATGTTCTCCGGCTTCAGGCCCAGCTGCACCAGCATGTTCACGCAGGAAATGCCGGCCGCGCCCATGCCCGTGGTCGCCAGCTTCACTTCCTCGATCTTCTTGCCGGTGATCGCCATCGCGTTGAGCACGGCCGCGCCGACGATGATCGCCGTGCCATGCTGGTCGTCATGGAACACCGGGATCTTCATGCGCTCGCGCAGCTTGCGCTCGACCACGAAGCATTCCGGCGCCTTGATGTCCTCCAGGTTGATGCCGCCGAAGGTCGGTTCCAGCGAGGCGATGATGTCGACCAGCTTGTCCGGGTCGGTCTCATCCACTTCGATGTCGAACACATCGATGCCGGCGAACTTCTGGAACAGCACGCCCTTGCCTTCCATCACCGGCTTGCCGGCCAGCGCGCCGATGTTGCCCAGGCCCAGCACCGCGGTGCCGTTGGAGATCACCGCCACCAGGTTGCCGCGGGCGGTCAGCTCGCTGGCCTGCTGCGGGTCGGCCTTGATCGCTTCACAGGCGTACGCCACGCCCGGCGAATACGCCAGCGACAGGTCGCGCTGGGTCAGCATGGGCTTGGTAGCGGAAACCTTGATCTTTCCCGGCGGGGACATCCGGTGGTAATCGAGGGCGGCCTGTTTGAAATCTTCGTTGGACATCGATGTGGGTTACATGAATGGGCAGAAGGGACAGGGGATGATACCCCCGTTGGAGCGTCCGGACCTGTCGCTATCCTGTCGCAAGCATGCTGCGACCGCACAATTCCGTGCCGTATGCGACGGTACCGCGATACCAGCTTCGGCGCTGCCCATGACAGCCATGGGACGCCCTGAAACGCCGCGGGGCCGTACCACTGACGTGATCGGCCCCGCGGTACCACACACCTGGATCAGCCCTTGGCCGGCAGCGCCTCGGGCAGCGCATCGACCGGCGGCGGCAGTTCGCTCTCGCGGCCATCCAGCGCCAGCTGCAGGCGGTTGCGGTCCAGCGCGCCTTCCCAGCGCGAGACCACCACGGTGGCCACCGCATTGCCGATGAAATTGGTCAGCGAGCGGCATTCGCTCATGAAGCGGTCCACGCCCAGGATCAGCGCCATGCCAGCCACCGGCACCTCCGGCACCACGGCCAGGGTGGCGGCCAGGGTGATGAAACCGGCGCCGGTGACACCGGCCGCGCCCTTGGAGCTGAGCATGGCGACCAGCAGCAGGGCGATCTGGTGGCCCAGGGTCAGTTCGGTGTTGGTGGCCTGGGCGATGAACAGTGCCGCCAGGGTCATGTAGATGTTGGTGCCGTCCAGGTTGAACGAGTAGCCGGTCGGGACCACCAGGCCCACCACCGACTTGCTGCAGCCGGCGCGTTCCATCTTCTCCATCAGCGACGGCAGCGCCGACTCCGACGAGGAGGTGCCGAGCACCAGCAGCAGTTCGGCCTTCAGGTAGCGCGCCAGCTTGAACACCGAGAAGCCGCACAGGCGGCAGACCACACCGAGGATCACCGCCACGAACAGGAACGCGGTGAGGTAGAACGAGCCCACCAGCCAGGCGAGGTTGATCAGCGAGCCGACGCCGTACTTGCCGATGGTGAAGGCGATCGCACCGAAGGCACCGATCGGGGCGGCCTTCATCAGGATGTGCACCAGCTTGAACACCGGGGCGACCAGCGCCTCCAGGAAGTTCACGATCGGCTTGCCCTTCTCGCCCACTGATGCCAGCGCGATGCCGAACAGCACGGCCACGAACAGCACCTGCAGGATGTTGCCATCGACGAACGCGCTGATCAGTGTCTTCGGGATGATGTCCATCAGGAAGCCGACCAGGGTCAGGTCATGCGACTTCTCGACGTAGCTGTGCACTGCGGTCTGGTCCAGCTCGGCCGGGTTGATGTTCATGCCCGCGCCGGGCTGTACCACGTGCGCCACGATCATGCCGACAATCAGCGCCAGCGTGGAGAAGAACAGGAAGTACGCCATCGCCTTGGCGAACACCCGGCCCACCGTGCGCAGGTGGGTCATGCTGGCGATGCCGGTGACGATGGTGAGGAAGATCACCGGCGCGATGATCATCTTCACCAGGTTGATGAAGGCATCGCCGAGCGGCTTCATCTTCTCGCCGACCAGTGGCTCGTAATGGCCGAGGATGGCACCCAGGACGATCGCCACGATCACCTGGAAGTACAGCTGGCGATAGATCGGCAACGGCTTTGCAGGCACCGGTGCTGCGGTCGGGATGTGCATGGCGGACTCCGGAAGGGGCGTTTTCAGGCACGTACGGCCCCGGGACTGCACGGGAGCCGTTACCGTGGAAACTGATCGCAGGCCCTGTACTGCACGCACAGGGGGTGCGACCAATGGACGCCTTTGTACGCGCCAGGCACGCCGGCGCAGATAACCTATTGGTACTAGCCCCCCGGTTCAGGTGGCACAGGTGCCTACACTGGCGCCGCACCGCCCGGAAACGGGAAGGCCGGTGGCCCGGGCTGAACGGCTGGGCATGTCCCTGCGAAAGTTTCGGCCCCTGCGGCCGTTGATGTCCTGTCCACACGCAATCTGAGAGAGCCGCACCCTACATGCGCCCGAATCCCACCTTGCTGGCCCTGTCGCTGGCCGCCCTTCCCGCCTTCGCTTCGGCTGCCGATTTCGACAACTGGCCGACAAAGTACACCTTCGGCGATGGCACCGAGTTGGCCGCTACCGCCAACATCGCCTACGACTACAACGACTTTTCCTCGGCCAGTGGCCTCGAGGACGACGACGCCATGCGCCGCAAGGAATTCGGTGCGACGCTGAAGAAGAAGGGCGTGTACGACGCGATGGTCTACTACGACTTCCAGGCCGATACCTGGCTGGACGTGTTCGTGCGCTTCGAGAGCAAGGCCTTCTTCGGCCGTGACGTCGGCCGCTTCCGCTTCGGCTACATGAAGACGCCGGTCGGCCTGGATGCGAACACCTCTTCGCGTGCCGGCAGTTTCCTGGAAACCTCGCTGCCGGTGCAGGCCTTCTACGAAGGCCGCCGTACCGGTGTGGAATGGGTGCTGGAGCGCCCGCAGTACCTGCTGCAGGCAGGCGCCTATGGCGGCAAGGACCTGCAGGGCGACAACCCCGGCACCACCCAGGCGGTGCGTGCGGTGTGGACGCCGGTGAAGGCACCGGGTGACGTTATCCACCTGGGCCTGGCCTACTCGCAGGAGAACCCACGCGGCTACAGCGATGGCCGCGACGTGCACCACGAGGCCAGCGCGCGCCTGCGCGCGCGCCCGGAAGCCGGCCTGACCGACATCCGCTACGTCGATTCCGGCGCGCTGGTCACTGCCGACCAGATCCGCCGCACCGGCCTGGAAGGCATCTGGATCCGCGGCCCGTTCTCGCTGCAGGCCGAAGCGCTGCGCGCCACGGTCACCCGCCATGACGGCAAGCCCGACTTCACCGGCAGCGGCCAGTACGCGATGGCCAGCTGGGTGCTGACCGGCGAATCGCGGCCGTACAACGCCGGCGCGGTGGCCAACATCAAGCCGGCTCACAACTACGGTGCGGTCGAACTGGTGGCGCGTTACAGCCGCCTGGACCTCGACGATGGTGACATCCTGGGTGGCCGCCAGCACGACCTGACGTTGGGTGCGAACTGGTACCTGACCAGCCACTTCAAGTTCCAGGCCAACTACGTGAAGGTCGACGCCAGCCGTCGTGGCGTGCACAGCACGCCGGAGATCTTCGAACTGCGCGCGCAGATGCACTTCTGACCCCTTCCACGTCAGACCCCGGCGGGCGTGCACGCCACGCCCGCCGGCCCTGCGTAGACTGCCGCCATGTATTGGCTCAGCCGCCACCGGATGCTGTTGCTGACCATCCTGGTGATGGTCGGTGGCACCGTGCTGTGCGCGGTCGCCGCTGGCCATTACGCCTGGCGGCGCGCGCTCGGCGACGAAAGCAGCCAGGTGCAACGCCAGCTGCAACTGTATGGCCAGGGCCTGCAACAGCGCATCGACCGCTTCGGCACCTTGCCGCAGGTCATGGCGCTGGATCCGGATCTGCTGCACGCACTGCGTGTGCCGCCCTCGCCCGGCGAACGGCAGCGACTGAACCTCAAGCTGCAACGTGCCAATGAAGTCACCCGGGCCTCGACCCTGCCCCTGGTCGGCCACGATGGTGTGGCGGTGGCGGCCAGCAACTGGGACCAACCGACCAGCAACGTCGGCGAGAACTACAGCTACCGCCCCTACTACCGCCAAGCGCTGGCGCAGGGCCGTGGTCGCTTCTACGGCATCGGCATGACCACCGGGGTGCCCGGCTATTACCTTTCGCAGGCCATCGAGGATGACGGCAAGCGGCTCGGCGTGGTGGTGATCAAGGTCGAGCTGTCCGCGCTGGAACAGGAATGGTTGAGCAGCCCGGACGTGGTGCTGGCCAGCGACGACCATGACGTCGTGTTCCTGGCCAACCGGGACAGCTGGCGCTACCGGCTGCTGCGTCCGCTACGTGCCGGTGAGCGCCGCGAAATGCTCGATGCCCGTCAGTACGCCGACCGTGCCCTGCAGCCCTTGCGTGCACGTACCGAAGACGTGCTGTCCGATGGCGGCCGCATGGTGCGGCTGCTGGATCCTGCGCTGCCGCAGCCGATGCTGTGGCAAAGCCTGGCGCTGCCCGCCGAAGGCTGGAACCTGCACCTGCTGCACGACGCCGGCGCCGCTACTGCAGCAGGTCGCGCGGCCGCCCTGACCGGCGGTGCCGCGTGGCTGGCCTTGGGCTTCCTGGTGCTGTTCGTGCAGCAGCGCAGGCGCCTGGCCAAGCATCGCCTGCGCAGCCGCCGCGAACTGGAAACCCTGCTCAAGCAGCACGCACAGGAGCTGCGCACCGCACAGGATGGCCTGCTGCAGGCCGCCACCGACGCCGACAGTGGTCTCAGCCGCAGCCTCGAACACCTGCCGCAGGGTGTGGTGGTGATCGACCGCGACCTGCGCCTGGTCGCGTGGAATTCGCGCTATCTGGAACTGTTCCGGTTCCCGGCAGACCTGGTGCGCGTGGGCCGGCCGATCGAGGAACTGTTCCGTTTCAATGCCCGTCGTGGCCTGCTCGGTCCCGGCCCGGTGGACGAGGCCATCGAGCGCCGCCTGAACCACCTGCGCAGTGGCCGCCCGCACATGCGCGAGAGCGAAAAGGACGACGGCACGGTGCTGGAGATCCGCGGCAATCCGCTGCCCGACGGCGGCTTCGTCACCAGCTATGCGGACATCACCAGCTACAAGAACGCTGCGCGCGAACTACGCTCGCTGGCCGATGCGCTGGAACACCGCATCGCCGAACGCACCCGCGACCTGGACGAGGCGCGGCGCGAGGCCGAGCAGGCCAACCGCTACAAGACCCGCTTCGTCGCCTCGGCGGTGCACGACCTGCTGCAGCCGCTCAACGCTGCGCGCATGTTCGTCTCAGTGCTGCGCGGCAAGCTGGGCGACCCGGCGCAGCAGCAGACTGCCGATCATATCGATGCCGCGCTGGCGGCGCAGGACGCGATCCTCAACAGCCTGCTGGATATCGCGCGGCTGGAATCAGGCAGCCTGCCCACCCGCGTACAGGCGTTCCGGCTGGGCCCCCTGCTGCAGACGCTGGCGCGCGAGTTCGGCATCGCCGCGCAGTCACGCGGGCTGGTGGTGGACTGGGTCGATACCCATGCCGTGGTGGTCAGCGACGAAGCGCTGCTGCGCCGCATCCTGCAGAATTTCCTGTCCAATGCACTGCGCTACAGCGAGCGCGGCCGCGTGCTGCTTGGCTGCCGCCGCCGTGAAGGACTGCTGTGGATCGAAGTGCACGACCAGGGCCCGGGTATTCCCGACGCGTTGCAGGGCGAGATCTTCGAGGAGTTCCGACGCCTGCACGACGGCCAGCAGCGCGGCGCCGGCCTTGGCCTGGCCATTGTCGACCGCATCGGCCGCCTCCTCGGCCATCCGATCCGGCTGCGCTCGCAGCTGGGCCGGGGCAGCGTGTTCGCGGTAGGCGTACCGTTCGGCGAAGCCAGCGCGATTCCGGCCACCGCGCCTGCGCCGGTACTGGCGCAGGAACCGGGCGCGGACAACCCGCTGCGTGGGCGTCGGGTGTGGGTGATCGACGACGATCCGCACGTGTGTGCGGCCAGCCGTGCGCTGCTGGAGCGCTGGGGCTGCGAGGTGGCGCTGGCCGATGGGCCACCGGCGGCGCTGCAGTTGGCCAGTGCCGAGACGGTTCCGGAGCTGGTGCTGCTGGATGTGCGCATGGGCGATCACCACGGGCCGGTGCTGTACGAGACGCTGGCGGAGTTGTGGCAGGCACGCCCGCCGGTGGTGCTGGTCACTGCAGAGCGCGATGCGGGATTGCGTGAGATGGCCGCCGAGCGCGGCTGGGGAATGATGGCCAAGCCGGTAAAGCCGCCTGCGCTGCGGGCGCTGATGAGTCAGTTGTTGATCCGGCATCGCGGGTAGTTTCCAGCCAACGGCGCAGCCCATCTACCCGGCCACGGACACGTGCCGTGCGCGTCCACCCGCGGAGAAGAAAATAAGATCAAAAGCGAGTCGCGCGCTGCGCTTGCTTGTGTAGAGCCGAGCCCATGCTCGGCTTCACCGACCAGCCAGAAAGCAGCCGAGCGTGGGCTCGGCTCTACAAAAAGCGGCCTGCCAGGCTGCCTTTGCTTTTGATCCTCTTTTCTCTTCCGTGGGTGGACGCGCACGGAACCTGCCCGGCCTCCCCCATGAACTGCTCTACGTGTCTACCCACGAGGGGCTATGCCGTTGGCTGGAAACTACAGCCCGATGCCGGCGTCGCCTTCAGGCTCCAGCGCCTTCACCAGCACCGCGGCCTGGGTGCGGCTATGGCACTCGAGTTTTTTCAGGATGGCGGTGACATGCACCTTCACCGTGTTCTCAGCCAGCCCCAGCGTGTAGGCGATCTGCTTGTTGAGCAGGCCATCGGCCAGGCAGAGCAGCACGCGGAACTGCTGCGGGGTCAGCTGGGCCAGGCGGCTGGCCAGCAGCGCATCGGCCTCCGAGCGCTCGGCGGCCATTGCCGGGAACCACAGGCCGCCGTCGAGCACCGCCTGCACGGCCTCGCCGATGGTCTCGGCCGGGGCCGACTTCGGGATGAAACCGGCCGAGCCGAACTGCTGGGCACGGCGGATCACCCGCGGATGGTCGTTGGACGAGAGGATCACCACCGGGATATCCGGATGCGAGCCGCGCACGTGCAGCAGTGCGGAAAAACCGTGTGCGCCGGGCATGGTCAGGTCGAGCAGCACCAGGTCCACGTCCGGTTGTGCATCCAGCACCTCTGCCAATGCCTCGGCGCTGGCCACCTCGCGCACCTGCGCCAGCGGCAGGCTCTGCCGCAAGGACTGCACCACCGCAGAACGCAGCAGCGGGTGGTCATCGGCGATCAGGATGGTGTATTCGCTCATGCCGCCATTGTACGGGCAGGTCGCCGCCTCAGCGCCCGGCCGGCTCGACGCTGCTGCGCCAGGCATCGAGGAACTGGCGACGCTTGAGCGCGTCCAGGTACACCAGCAGGCCCGGGCCGAGCTGGATCGGACGGCGGCTGCGGCCGGGCGCATCGTCACCGCGTGCGTTGCCGGTCACGATCGGCATCAGCCGCGCCTCGCGCGACAGCACCTGCTGGCCACGCGGCGACAGCAGGTAATCGAGGAAGCGCCGCGCTTCTTCCGGGTGCGGGCCGGTGCGCGGGATCACCGCGGTGCGCAGCACCACCAGCGTGTAGTCCTCGGGCTCGATGATGGCCAGTGGCGCGCCGGCATCGACACGTGCCTGCGCGTAGGAGCCGAGCACGTTGTAGACCAGCGACAGCTGGCCACTGGCCACCTGGTCCAGCAGCACGCCAGTACGCTCCTCGCGCACCACGTCGTTGTCGCCGAGCGCGCCCAGCAGCGCGCCGGCAATGCTGCCGCGCTGCGCGTCCTGGGTCGCCAGCAGGTAGCCGACACTGCTGCGCTCGATGTCATAGGTGCCGACCTTGCCGCGCAGCGGTGCACCTTCAGCACGCAGCCGGTCCAGCAGCTGGCGGCGCGTGTGCGGCACCTTCGCTGCCGGCAGTGCGCGGGTGTTGTAGACCATCACCACCGGCTCGTAGCTGATGCCGAATGCCTCGTTGCGCCATTGCGCCCACGCCGGCAGCGCCGCGGTCTGCGCCGAGCGGTGCGGCAGCGCATGGCCATCGTTGACCAGCTTGGTCTGCAGGTCCATGCCGCTGGAGATCAGCAGGTCCGGTGATGCCGGCCCGCCACGGTCGTGCAGGTAACGCGCGTACAGGTCCTGGGTGATGATGTCCTCGTACACCACTTCGGTGCCGGGATGAAGGCGCTGGTAGTCGGCGATGACCACCGCGAACACTTCGATGTCGGTGGTGCCGTGGATGCGCAGCTGCGCGGTGGCCGCTCCCTGTGCGGGAAAACGGCGCACATCGCCGGGCGCGGCCAACACCGGCAGGGCCAGCAGCAGCGCAACAGTCGTCGCGAACAAGCGGATCATGGACTGCTCCGGGGCAGGCGGATGGTGGCGACCAGCCCGCCCTGCGGGCGGTTGCTCAGGTCAATGCGGCCGCCATGGCTGTCGACCACGCGCTTGACGATGGCCAGGCCCAGCCCGGCACCGCCGGATGGCGCGCCTTCGCCACGGGCGAAACGCTCGAATACGCGCTCGGCATCGGCCGGGGCGATGCCTGCGCCGTGGTCGGCGATGGTCAGCACGGCATGCTCGCCTTCCACGGTAAGGGCAATCTGCAAGTCGCCGTCACCGCCGTACTTCAATGCGTTGTCGACCAGGTTCTTGATCGCCTCGCGCAGCAGCAGCGCATCGCCGTGCACCAGTGCCGGTTCGGCGGTCATCGCCAACTGCACGCGTGGCGCCGGACCGGCCTGCGGCAGCGCTTCATGCAAGGCCTGGTGCACGGTCTCGGCCAGGTCCACCGCTGCAAAGCGCTGCAGATGCGAACGATGGATCACGCTGGCATCGCTGAGCAGCTGGTTCAGCAGCCGGCTCATATGGGTGGCGTTGCGCTCGATCGCCTGCAGGCTGCGCCGCATGTCCTCCGGATCGTCATCATCCAGCGCCAGCTGTGCCTGTGCGCGCAATGCAGCCAGCGGCGTGCGCATCTGGTGCGCAGCCTCGGCCATGAACGCGCGCAGTGTCTCGTTGCTGCTGGACAGGCGTTCCATGAAGCGGTTCAGCGCCGCCACCATCTGGTCCATCTCGCGCGGAACGCGGGCATCCAGCGGCTTCAGGTCGGACGGCTCCCGTCGCGACAGCTCGCGCTCCACCCGCACCAGCGGCCGGAATGCGCGATGCACGCCGAACGCCACCAGTGCCAGCAGCAGCCCGGACAGCACGCTGATCGCGAGCAATGCGCGATTGACCATGTCCTGCGCGACCGCTTCGCGCGCACGCCGGGTCTGGCCGACCTGGACCTGCACCTCGCCCTGCGCCGAGGCAGCGGCGAAGCTGCGACCGACCACCACGAAGCGCACGGTCTCGCCGCTGTAGGTGGCATCGAACAGCTGCGGCTGGGTACCGGGCCGGCGCGGCGGTGCCGGCAGGTCGCCATAGCCGGTGATCAGGTTGCCGCGGTTGTCGGCCACCCTGTAGAACACGCGGTCTTCCGGTGCCATCGCCAGCAGGTCCAACGCCGCATACGGCAGATCGACCTGCCACTGGCCATCGACCAGGGCCACCGAATCGGCAATGGACAGCGCCGAGGACACCAGCAGGTGATCGTAGGATCGATTGGCGGCGCGCTGGCCGTAATCGCGCGCGGCGAACAGCAGGGCCACTGCGAACACCGCCAGCAGCACGCCGAGGTAGAGCAGCAGCGTGCGCCGCAGCGAGCCCGGCGCGGCCGTTGCAGCGCGCATGTCAGCCATCGGCGTCGGCACTGGCGTCGCTGGCTTCCAGCAGATAGCCGACACCGCGCACCGTGGTGATGCGCAACGGTGCGCCGGCCAGCTTCTTTCTCAGGCGGCCAACATACAACTCGATGGCATTCGGGCCCGCTTCGTCATCGAAACCGAACAGGCCGTTGCCGATCTCATCCTTGCCGACCACTTGGCCGAGGCGCCCGACCAGGATCTCCAGCAGGCGGTACTCGCGGTTGGGCAGTTCGATCGGTTCGCCGTCGAGGCTGACCCGGTGCGCAGCGTTGTCGAACTGGAAGCCGCCGATCTGCACCACTTCGCTGGCCTGGCCACGCGCACGCCGCAGCAGCACGCGGCAGCGCGCTTCGAACTCGCGGAAATCGAATGGCTTGCCCAGGTAATCGTCGGCACCGACATCCAGCGCCTGCACGCGATCCTCGATGCCATCGCGCGCGGTCAGCATCAGCACCGGCGTGCTGTCACCGCGCTCGCGCATGCCGGCCAGCACGCGCAGGCCATCGAGCTTGGGCAGGCCGATGTCCAGCACCACCAGGTCGAAGCTCTGGTAGCGCAGCACGCTGGCGGCGGCCAGGCCATCAGCCTGCCAGTCCACAGCGTGCCCGCTGCGGCGCATCCGGCGGATGATCGCATCGGCCAGATCCGGGTTGTCTTCGACCAGCAGCAGGCGCATGGGCACACGGGTGGGAGGGGAACCGAATGCTACCGCATGCCGCCGCCGCGCTTGCCGGGTGTGGCCCAGTGAGCGCAGCGGCCGGATTTACGCTGCACCGCACAAACCGCTGACAGGACGATGACAGCTTGCCCGACCCAGACTGCGGCCGCGCACCGTCCGGTGCCCACGATTGCCGCGCGCCTGGCGCGCACCTGGGAGGGTTTGTGGAATTCACGTTTGCCTGGCGGCGTCCTGCCGCCATGATGGCGCTGGCTGCCCTGTCGGCGCCGGCCTTCGCTGCCGAAGACGACCGCCCGGTCACCGCCACTCTCGGTGGCCGCCTGCACCTGGACTTCGCCACCTTCGACAACGACAACCGCGGCACCCCGAACAAGGACGACACCGAGATCCGTCGTGCCTGGCTGGACGTGTCCGGCAGGTTCTTCGTGGTCGACTACAAGCTGGAAGCCGACTTCTCCGGCGACCGCGTCGAGGCCAAGGACGTGTACCTGGCGCGCAGCTTCGGCAAGGCCGGCAAGCTGACCGTGGGCCAGTTCAAGCAGTACTTCTCGCTGGATGACCGTACCAGCTCCAACTACGGCAGCTTCCTGGAGCGCGGCAACGCCGGCACCACGCTGGCGCCGCTGTACCGCCTGGGTGCGTCCTGGCAGGCCAACCCGGGTGACTTCACCTGGGCGGCCAGCATCTACAGCCTGGAGAGCATCGACGCCTGGCAGGTGAAGGGCCGCGCGGCGGGTGGTCGCGTCACCTGGGCGCCCTCGCCCAGCGACGGTGACGTGCTGCACCTGGGCCTGTCGCTGGCCCGCGAGGCCTACGACAACCCGGGGGCCAACGGCGTGCCCGGCCTGCGTATCCGCCCGCGCCCGGCCGGTCACCTGTCCGACAACAGCCGCCTGACCCTGGTCGACTTCTCCGCCGGCCGCGATACCGACGTCAACAAGTGGTCGCTGGAATACGCGCAGGTGCGCGGCCCGTTGTCGTGGCAGGGCGAGTTCAGTGGCGCCACCTTCGATGACGGTGCGCAGCGTGGCGACGTGATGGCCGCCTACGGCATGGTCAGCTGGTTCGTCACCGGCGAAAGCCGTGCCTACGACCGCAAGACCGGCCGCTTTGCGCGGGTGAAGGACATCCGCCACAAGGCCGGTGCCTTCGAAGTAGCGCTGCGCTACGACCAGATGTGGGGTGCGCAGCATCTCGATGGTGCGCCGGACCTGCGCCGTGGCAGCACCGAAGCGTGGACGCTGGGTGGCAACTGGTACCTGCGCGACAACCTGCGCTTCATGCTCAACGTGATCGAAAGCCGCAATCGCGACCGCCTGGCCGGGGTCACAGTGGACCGCACGCGCGCGGTCACCGGCCGCCTGCAGTACGACTTCTAAGCCAGCTGTCCCGGGCAAACCGACCGCCCCCCCTTCCACTCCCCCACATCCTGTTTTCGCAAGGAGTCCGCAGATGATGCTGAGCATCCTCGGCTTTGGCATGGTCATTACGTTCATGTACTTGATCATGAGCAAACGCCTGTCGCCGCTCGTCGCCCTGATCACCATCCCCATCCTGTTCGCGCTGATCGGCGGCTTCGGTGCCGGCATCGACGAGATGATGCTGGAGGGCATCAAGAAGATCGCGCCGACCGGCGTGATGCTGATGTTCGCCATCCTCTACTTCGGGGTGATGATCGACGCCGGCCTGTTCGATCCGCTGGTACGGGTGATCCTGCGCTTCGTCAAGGGCGATCCGATGAAGATCGTGCTCGGCACCGCAGTGCTGGCGATGCTGATCTCGCTCGATGGCGACGGTTCGACCACCTACATGATTACCGTCTCGGCGATGCTGCCGCTGTACCAGCGCCTCGGCATGAACGCGCTGAACATGACCTGCGTGACCATCCTGGCCGGCGGCGTGATGAACCTGACCCCGTGGGGCGGCCCGACCGCACGCGCGGCCACCGCGCTGCACGTGGACCCGGCCGATGTGTTCGTGCCGCTGATCCCGTCGATGGTGATCGCCTGTGCCGGCGTGCTGCTGCTGGCCTGGTACCTGGGCCTGAAGGAACGCCGTCGCCTTGGCGTGGTGACCCTGCCCAAGGGCGGCAGCTGGCTGGACAACAGCGTGTCCGATGACAGCAATCCGCTGCCGACCGTGGAAGACGCCGAGGACATCAAGCGTCCGAAGCTGCTGTGGGTCAACCTGGCCCTGACCGTGGCGCTGATGACCGCGCTGATCATCGGCGTGCTGCCGATGCCGGTGCTGTTCATGGTCGGCTTCGCCATCGCCCTGGTGATCAACTACCCGAACCTGGCCGAACAGCGCCGCCGCGTGGTCAACCACGCCGGCAACGTGCTGTCGGTGGTGTCGCTGATCTTCGCCGCGGGCATCTTCACCGGCATCCTCAACAACACCGGCATGGTCGAGGCGATGTCACACAGCTTCCTGGCGGTGATTCCGGAGTCGTGGGGCCCGTACCTGGCGGTGATCACCGCCGTGGCATCGATGCCGTTCACCTTCTTCATGTCCAACGACGCGTTCTACTTCGGCGTGCTGCCGATCCTGTCCGAGGCCGCCGGCAACTACGGCATCACCCCGGTGGAGATGGCGCGCGCCTCGCTGGCCGGCCAGCCGGTGCACCTGCTCAGCCCGCTGGTACCGTCCACCTACCTGCTGGTGGGCCTGGCCAAGGTCGAATTCGCCGACCACCAGAAGTTCACCCTGAAGTGGGCCATCGCCATTTCGATGCTGCTGATGATCGGCAGCCTGGTGTTCGGCCTGTATCCCCTCGCCGCCTGACCCTTTGCCAAGGAGCCTTCTGCAATGACGCTTCGAATCGCTTACGTCACCAGTGGAATGGGCAGTGTCGGTACTGCCATCTGCCAGAGCCTGGCCCGCAGCGGCCACACCGTGGTCGCCGGCTGCGCGCCCAACTCGCCGCGCAAGGCCAACTGGCTGCGCGAGCAGCGCGAACAGGGCTTCGACTTCATCGCCTCCGAAGGCAACGCCACCGACTGGGCCTCGACCAGCGCCGCGTTCGCCAAGGTCCGTGCAGAAGTCGGTGAGGTGGACGTGCTGGTCAACAACTCCGGCGGCAGCCGCGACCTTCTTTTCCGGCAGATGACGGTGGAAGACTGGAACGCGGTGATCGCCTCCAACCTCAATGCGCTGTTCAACCTGACCAAGCAGGTGGTCGATGGCATGGCCACGCGCGGCTGGGGCCGCATCATCAACATCGGTTCGGTCAGCGCCCACAAGGGCCAGATCGGCCAGGTGAACTACGCCACCGCCAAGGCCGCGATGCACGGTTTCAGCCGTGCACTGGCCGCCGAAGTGGCCTCGCGCGGGGTCACCGTCAACACGCTGTCGCCAGGCTACATCGCCAGCCAGGCGATCAGCAGCTTCCCGCCGGATGTACTGGATCGGCTGGCCGCCTCGGTGCCGGTGCGCCGGCTGGGTCGGCCCGAGGAAGTGGCCGGCCTGTGCGCGTGGCTGGCCTCGGATGAAGCCTCGTACGTGACCGGTGCCGACTATCCGGTCAACGGTGGCCTGTACATGGGTTGAGCCCTCCCCCACGGAGTGCGCGGGGCCGGTGAATCTTCGTTCGCGAGGGGGATCCGGCCCCTTTTTCTATCGGGTTGCAGGACACGCACGGGGGCCTGCGTCGTTCGTTGGTTTCTCGTAAAGAAGGTTTCATGTTCCGTTCGCATAGTGGCCATGCACCGCGCACCCGTGCCGGTGACCACCCCCCATGCAACGGACCATCATGCAGACCCGACACCTGACGATCGCCGTGGCGATCGCGCTCTTCGCCGCCGCCAGCGCACATGCCGCCACCACCGCCGATACCGGCACCAGCACCGAAGCCGCGCTGAGCGCGCAGACGCTGGATACCGTCTCCGTGATCGGCCAGGGCGAGACCCGCCAGGTACAGCGCATCACCGCCGTCGACAAGCAGGTGCTGCCGCCGGGCTCCAGTGGCCAGAAGATCCTCGACCGCCTGCCGGGCGTGTCGGTGCAGTCCAACGACGCCTTCGGCGCCAACGAAGAATCGCAGACCATCAGCCTGCGCGGCTTCGACAAGAGCCGCCTCGGCTACACGCTTGATGGCATTCCGCTGGGTGACAACAGCTACGGCAACTACAACGGCCTGAGCATTGCCCGCGCGATCATCGCCGAGAACCTGGCCGGCGCAGAGTTGTCGCAGGGCATCGGCTCGCTGGGCGTGGCTTCGACCAGCAACCTGGGCGGCACCATCCAGTACTTCTCGATGGACCCGTCCACCGAATTCGGTGGCCGCGCCAGCGTCACCGTGGGTGACAACAACCAGCGTCGCGGCTACCTGCGCGTGGATACCGGCGACCTCAACGGCTTCTCGGCCTATGTGTCCGGCGTGCACCAGGACCAGGACATGTGGGCGGCGCCGTACCAGAACCAGACCACCCGCCAGTTCAACGCCAAGGCCGTGTGGAATGTCGGCGACCACCGTTTCGGTGCGTTCGTGGCGACCTCGCGCGCCAGCCAGGCCAACTACGCCTACCTGTCCAAGGACATGCTGGCCCGCGGCCTGGGCTATGACTGGAACATCTACGCGCCGGACTGGGATCGCGCCGTCGCCGCCGCGTACTGCGCGCCGGGCACCTACAACAAGGCGCGCTGCAGGTTCAGCGGCGGCGTCAACAGCATCGACGATGCGTACTACCAGAGCCGTGCACTGCGCGACGACAACCTGTATTCGGTCGATGCCGACCTGCGCCTGGGCGAGCAGGGTCGCCTGAAGCTGCTGGCCTACCACCACGACAACCGTGGCCAGGGCCACTGGTGGGCACCGGGCCAGCCGTCCTACCCGGGCACCGACAGGATGCTGCCGATTTCGATCCGCAGCACCAACTACACGATCAACCGCGATGGTCTGACCGCCGCGCTGTCGTGGACGGTGGGCATCCACGAACTGGAAGCCGGCCTGTGGTACGAGCAGAACGACCACAACGTCTCGCGCAACTTCTACTACATCAGTGGCCCGTTCCTGGACGACCTGTACCTGAAGAACCCGGACCGCCTGCTGTTCAACCAGGACTTCGACATCCGCACGCGCCAGTTCTACGTGCAGGACCGCATGCGCTTCCTGGACCAGCGCCTGACCGTGGACGTGGGCATCAAGAGCCCGAACACCCGCATGCGCGCCACCGCCCAGCCGGGCGTGGAAACCCGCATCGCCTCGGGCACGCTGACCGCCAAGAAGTCGGTGCTGCCGCAGGTGGGCCTGGGTTTCAAGCTCAACGCCAACAATGAACTGTTTGCCTCGTACGCCGAGAACATCGCCGCCTTTGTCGGTGGCGGCAGCGGTGGCCCGCTGCAGGTGTCGCCGGAATCGTTCGCGGCCAGCGCCGGGCTGGAACCGGAGAAGTCTAAGAGCCTGGAAGCCGGCTTCCGTACCTTCGGCGAGAAGTACCAGGCCTCGATCGCCGCCTACAACGTGAAATTCGACAACCGCCTGCTGTCGCTGAACCCGTGCTCGAGCATCGAAGTCGGCACGCGTCCGGAGTGCGTGACGCGCTTCATCAACGTCGGTTCGGTAAAGAGCCACGGCGCGGAACTGACCTTCATCCTCAAGCCGATCGACGGCCTGCAGTGGTACAACGCGCTGTCCTGGAACAAGACCACCTACGAGGATGACTACACCTCGGGCGGCGCGATCGTGCCGGTGGCCGGCAAGATCACGGTGGATACGCCGCAGCGCATGGCCTCCAGCGAGATCAGCTGGAACCGCGATGGCTTCTTCGCCAGCCTGCGTGCCAAGTACACCGGCAAGCGCTACTACACCTACACCAACGACCAGTCGGTGCCGGGCGTGACCACCTTCGACGCCGGTGCAGGCTACGACTTCGGCCCGGGCCTGGGCCTGCGCAACGTTCGGGTGTCGTTGAATGCGACCAACCTGACCAACAAGCGCTACGCCGGCCAGCTGAGCTCGTTCGCACCCACCGATCCGAAGGGCACGCGCTATGCGATCCATGCGAGCGCGCCGCGGCAGCTGTTCATGACGGTGGCGGCGGAGTTCTAAATCGAAAGCGTTGCTCCGTGGCGTCTTGATTATCATCGCGGGGCAGAGCCGGATGGGCCGGCGCAGGACACGCCGTAAACCCATCCATGGGGGCTCGATGGCGCCATCCATGGCGCCAACGGTCCTGCGCCGGCCCATCCGACCCTGCTCGACGGCTTCCCGCGCCACGGTGCGGAAGGCAAAGAAGAGCAAAAGCAAAGAGCCGGGCATTGCCCGGCTCTTTGCTTTTCAAGCGCAATCCCTTCGGCGCGGTGATGTGCTGCCGCCCGCGCGGGAAACTGTCTGGCGGCGGTGGGGCACCCTGGCCAGGACCGTGAGGCGCATGGATGCGCCGATCGAGCCCCCATGGTGAAGTGACCCCCGGGAGTTGGACATCAGATCCAACCCCGAGGGATACATGAACAGATACGACGCGCGTTTCAAACTGCAGGTCGCCAAAGAGGCCTG
>NZ_JAVFVN010000525.1:0-1073 GCF_030910085.1 Stenotrophomonas maltophilia group sp. RNC7
CCGACCTCACGCGGGACTGCATTGATGTCCTTGGTCTTGTCGGTAAGCTCATGGCCGTCGACGAAGATATCGCAGCTGGAATGCTCTTCCATCTGGTTGATGCAGCGGATCCGTGTTGACTTGCCGGGGCAGGATGGACCACATACGACAATCTTCTGCCGCGCTTCATCCTGAGGCTAATCTGCTTGAGCCTGGAACTTTCCGACGCTCTTGTCAACATTGACCAGTTCAATCATCGTCAAGGGGCGGGTATCGTCGAGGTCCATATCTAAGGTGATTTCCTTCAGCAAAGAAAAAGCCGCCTCAAGGGCGGCTAGTTTGAAATTGGAGTAGGTAAATCTCTCTACTAATTTTGTTAGATTACGCGCAAGTTCGAATGTGCCAATGTATGAGATCGCGGGTCGAATGATGCGCGGCCTGCACAGTCATTTGAAGGGCCAGCACGCATAATAACCGGATAAGCATTGGTTGCACGCTCCGTTCCCACAAGCCGCTCGACATTGCTCCAGCGTCTGGTAACGACAGTATGGTGGTCGTCCAGCAGCCTCCACGGGCGTGCTCATATGTATAATTGCACTAGCTGGATGCACCCATGGCAGCGCGGACGCGTTCACAAGTCCTGAATTAGAACCCGCATGGACAGTCGCGACATTCATTAACGCCAATCCGAAAACTAACAATACTGGATACTTCTTCATGATCGCCTCCTAATTGTCTTTGGCCCGCCTCCCGGTTTCATATTATGCGCCCGTTGCGGCACGTGCGCACGCCCAAGTCTGTGCCGCCTATAGCTTCGCCGTAAGGCGATGTGTGGTCAGGTTTTCAGGATCGGTTTGATTTTTGCGGTCTCTCGCCAAGTCGTCTCGCTGCCCAGCGTCCAATGCATCCCCTCCCGCACCGTATCTGTCCGCCAGTGTATACGATAGAAGTTCTGAGCACAGACGACAAACATTGCAGCGTTGAACTCGTCATCGTCGGTCGAAAGCTGATCAGATAAACTTGGGTTCGGGTGCCGCCCGCTGTGATGGGCTGAGCGACGTTTTCGTCTGCCGTCAGATGATCGACCTGCGCAT
>NZ_JAVFVN010000564.1:0-1813 GCF_030910085.1 Stenotrophomonas maltophilia group sp. RNC7
AATAAGGATGAATGTTCGGCAGAATACCTATCCTATTTGCTCATACAGCACATCTGGAAAGGCGATCCGGTAGACATTGCAAACCTTGCCATGATGCTCCAGCAGCGCGGAGACCGCATCGTTATTGACAGCGAAACGTCCTTCATTATCCCGGACCATCCCGACGCCGGTAAGGTCGAGGGGGATGGGTGGCTGCCGATTGAGAGCGCGCCGAAGGATGGGACGCCGGTTCTAATAGCGTGGCAAGCGGTAACCTCTGTTCGCGGAGAAAAGCAGTGGTTTCAAACTGTCGCACATTATGACGATAGCTTTGAAATTGCTGGATATGACGAAGAAACAGGTGATGCGCATAAAAGAGGCGCATGGACAGATGGCGCTGTAGCATCTTGGGCGTATGAAGAAATCCGCGAAATAAGCCCCACCCACTGGCGTCCTCTCCCATCTGCACCTTCTCAGGAGGCGGCGGGATCATGAGCAAGCCAAGGATAATTTATGCTCGACCCGGCGACATGATTGAAATCCGCATGGTCTGTCATGACGATTTCGACCTCAACGCCAGCGACTGGCGCAAGCAGACCTACCCAACCAGTATGTTGCTCATGGCAGTGAATGCCTACGAGATAGCCTTTGCTAATCCAATGACACGGCAAGTTTCTTGGCCTTCCAACCCATCAGGAGGCGACCGCCATGGCGAGTGAACTGAAACCTTGCCCGTTTTGCAGTAAAACCATGATGTTACGTAGTGCTTTATGGCCTTCCGAAGGCGATGCGGATGCCATCATCCATGCTGATCCTACAGATTGCCCTATGCTTGGCTTTAGCGACGGATCGGCTGATGGCAGCATAATTGAAAAATGGAATTGCAGTTTATCCAACGAGGATGACTTCCCCTCTGATGGGTCGTGTGTTCGCTGCGGTTCTGTACCTCGCAATGCGAACGGCCTTTGCAACACGTGTTTGGACGAAGATGCGGAGCGTCTAGAGAACACCCGCACCACCCCCGTTGCTCCCGTATCGCCGGATACTGACGGCAAGTGCGGGGAGTTGGTGACGGTGGCACAAGCGCACTTTGATGAGTTTGGCGAATTTGACGATATAGCATGGATAAAAGGCTTCCACCCTCATCCCGAATGCATCCAACTCGTCACCCGCTCGCAGGCTGTGGAGCTATTGGCGGAGGAACGAGAGAAGGCGCTTTTCCTTAAGTCCACCATGGAAACCGCTCAAACTCTTTGCGAGTTGAAGGATAAAACAATCGCTAGCCTCGAAGCCGACAACGCGGCGAAGGATGAAAGGCTCGTTGATTGCCGATCAGTAATAAATGAATTCAAGCGCGAAATCAAAAACCTCGAAGCCAAGCTCGCGGCTGCGAACGGGAAGATCGAGGCGTTGGTGCAGTCTCTCGCCTACGAGACCGCCCACGAAGCGACGAAGCGTGCTGAGGCTGCTGAAAAGGCGCTGGAGCCGTTTGCGGCGATCAAGACTGCTGACGGACCGGAAGGCTCCTTCACCCGCATTCCAGATGAACACGGGCTTATGTTCAACATGGGAACCCGTGAGCCTTATTTCACTGTTGGTGATGTGCGTCGCGCCCGCGCCCTGCTGGGAGGGAAGCCATGAGCCGCTACCCTGACCCAACACCGCTTATCTGGCTGGCCTTTATCGGACTAGCAGCCCTGTTTGCACTTGCTGGCGGGGCACTGTTCTACCTCAGTTACCACCTCATTCGTGCAACTCTTTTCTATGTAGGTGTGCTATGACTTCCGACCTCATTACCCGCCTCTCCAAGCTAGACGCGCCTGACAGGGAGGTG
>NZ_JAVFVN010000571.1:0-2432 GCF_030910085.1 Stenotrophomonas maltophilia group sp. RNC7
AATTATCTGAACACATTATATTCATACCCGTCGTTTGTTTTAAGTGAAAATGTGAAATTATTAATATTTTTTAAAAAGTTTTCTTAATCAATCAAAAAAACTGCCTCCTAATTTTTAAGAGGCAGTTTTTCTTTTACTTACGCATATTATATTTTCCATTCTCTACATAACCTTTAATTCCCCAAACACCGATTCCTTTATTTTTTGCTTCGGTTTCGGCCTGTTTCAAACGCTCGTAATAGCGTGTGTTTTTATTTGTATAACGCACAATACCTAATCCTTCTTTTAACAACAGTTCTTGAACGAGAATATCATCCATAAATACATATGCAAGTACTCTATCAAATTTATCAATCGTATTATTTGGTTCATACTCTATATAAATCTTTTTTCCAGTTAGTAATTGTTTTACTCTATTTGAGGCCTCTATAGCACCTGGTTGTATTGGTACTCCTTTCTTTTTGGATTCAGGTGTATCAATGCCTAAAAATCGAATTTGAAGTCTTTTACCTTTATTACCAATACCATTCTCAGAATTACTGAGTAGAGAGACAGTAATTGTATCTCCATCTGTTACTGATATTACTCTAGCCAAATCACGTTTCACTTCACTATTACTGTTAGGGGTAGTATTGTTGCTATTCTTAGATAAACTACCTTCTAACTCCGAAATTTTCCCTTTGACTTCTTTTGCTTTGGACTCTAGGTTATTTAGTGATCCTACATTTTCACTAGTACATCCAACTAATAATATTATGAGTGAGAGAATAATAAATATTATTTTTTTCATTCTCTTCCATCCTTTCTTTAATATTACTTCTGCATATTTGTCAGTATATTTTTTGTTATTTCTCTTAAATAGACATAATATTTTGGTGGAAACTCCCTTTTTAGGTTAATTCTTTTTATACAAGTGCGTCTAAAATCTTTTTCTAGTTCTGTTAGATTATTAGAATGGTGTTCAATAATCCATCGTATGCATTCTTTTTCTTTCTTCATTGAAGTCATATTATTAGATAGTAACTTTTTAATACCCATTGCAATAGCTTCAGCCATACGAGGTGGCACAGCGTTACCAACTTGAATTTGTTGTGAATATATATTTCCACAAAACATATATTGATCAGAAAATGACTGTATTCTAGCTGCCTCTCGAATACTTAATGCGCGCTCTTCATACGGATGTGCCATAAGTCCATGGGCTTTAGATGTAGGTACTGCACAGATTGTTGGAGCAGGCTTATGCGGTGATAGTCTCCTTAAATAAGATGTAACACCATTTCCATTTTTAATGTTTTTACTACCACATCGAGGACATGTAAGTTTTCCTTTAAATGAATAATTACATATACAACATATTCCTCTATAATCATTTTTCATTATTTTATAAGCTAAACTTGGTTTTAATACTTTCCAACATTGCCCAGGTTTTATATATTGCATCGCATCTTTGTATTCATTTCTAAAAGAAAAATATTCCGATGTAGGGCAGTTTTTTAAAATATCACTTAATACACGTGGACCTTTTAACTTTGGTATTAGTGGAAAAGGATCACAAGTTGATTCTGTGCCTATAACAATAATTCTCTCTCGTAATTGTGGTACACCATAATCGTGTGCTTGCATTATTTTATAATGTATATTTAAATTTGAAACTTCATTTAATTTATTTATAAATAGTTTAAAAGCTGGTAAATGTTCGGTAGAAATTATGTTTTTTACATTTTCAAAAACAAGTATCTTAGGTTGTAGTTCTTTTACTAGTCTTAGATACTCAAATATTAACATTCCCCTCTCGTCTTCAATTCCTTTCTTACCGTTTAATTCTTCCTTAAAAATACTAAAGCTCTGACAAGGTGATCCACCTAAGAGGATAATTGGATTGTTTTTGGTAATACTTAGTATTTCATCACCTGTTACGGTCTTGATGTCACGGTTCCAGACGATTGTATCCGGATGATTTGCTTTATATGTTTTACAAGCATCACTGTTAATTTCTATTGCTAATTTTAGGTTAAATCCTTGTAATGAAAAGCCGGTGTCTAGACCTCCAGCTCCTACGAAAACACCTACAACTGCGTAATCACTTATATTCATTTTTAAATCGCTCCTTATTTCTCTCAGATTTGTATGAGAAATAAGGGCGACACGAGCCTTGCGACTAATTGGGCTAAAAATTAGTGGTAGGGTTAATTTACCTACTTGCTCCTGATTTCGTGATTTTATGGCCAGCTTTTTATCATAAGCTGTGTTAAGAGCCTAACCTTAACTGCATTCCAAGACATGCACCAACCCAATACGGGGAATTTTAAAAATGAATTCTTTATAAGCAGGCATAAAAACTCCTCCATATACTAAAATTGTTCTAATAAATGCTGAATTTCATAGAAATTTTCTCATTAGGATTTTAGTGATAATTTGGTCAAACACAC
>NZ_JAVFVN010000595.1:0-571 GCF_030910085.1 Stenotrophomonas maltophilia group sp. RNC7
ATCGCGGCGGCCGCCCGCGTGGCGAACCCAGCGCCCACCTGCCGCCCACGGCTTTCGTGCTGTTCCTGCAGAACCACGACCAGACCGGCAACCGCGCCCAGGGCGAACGCCTGACCACCCTGACGCCATCGCCGGACCGCCTGCGCGCGGCGGTTGCCCTGCAACTGCTGGCCCCGCAGATCCCCCTGATCTTCATGGGCGAGGAATGCGGCAGCACCGCGCCCTTCCTCTACTTCACCAGCCATGCCGATCCGGCGCTGGCGCGGGCGGTGCGCGAGGGCAGGCGCCGCGAGTTCCCGGCCCTCGCGCTCGACGCGGCCGCGGTGCCCGACCCCGGCGCCATCGACACCTATGTCCGCAGCCAGCCATGGACCGCCGAACACAGCGACGAGGGCAAGGCCTGGCGCACCTATTACCGGGCGCTGCTGCACCTGCGGCGGCAGCTCATCGCGCCGCGCCTGCGCGGCGCGGTCAGCCTGGGCGCCCTGGCGCTGGGCGCCGCCACCGCGCTCGCCCGCTGGCGGCTGGGCGATGGCGCGGTGCTCTCGCTGTACGTCAACCTGGGCGACGC
>NZ_JAVFVN010000605.1:0-379 GCF_030910085.1 Stenotrophomonas maltophilia group sp. RNC7
CGACGCGCAAAAGAGCAGGCGTTCGCGGCCCAGATGGCGACATCCGATCGAGGCGGGCCAGTGATCCGGGCCGCCAATGCGCACTGCTACATCGATGCCTTCGTCGAGCAGATCGACGAACCGGTCGGTGAACGACACATGCGGCCGCAGACGGGGATGGCGTTCGGCAAAGCGCAGCAGCGGCGGCCAGACCCGCAGGCGGCCAAAGGTGGCCGGCGCGTCCACGCGCAGTCGGCCCACGGGTTCGTTCTGCTGCACCGCCAGCACGGTTTCCGCTTCCTCCAGGTCGGTCAGCACCTGCGCGCACGTGCGGTAGAAGGCCGTGCCCGCCTCGGTCAGCGCCAGGCGGCGCGTGGTGCGCTCGAACAACCGGATGCCG
>NZ_JAVFVN010000649.1:0-8470 GCF_030910085.1 Stenotrophomonas maltophilia group sp. RNC7
GGTGGGTGGGGCGGGGCCCCGGGCGGGTGGGGGGGGGGCGGCGGGGGGCCGGGCGGTTGTGTCGCCCCGGCGCTACCCTCATCCACGCGTGGCGTGAATCTGCGCGCTCAGCGCGCCAGCCAGGCGCCCACGGCCACGCCCAGGGCCAGCCACAGCCATTCCATTGCGCCATTGGCGAGGGTGATCAGGGTCCAGGCCAGGTGCGGGCCCATCCGCATCGTGGCGTCCCACAGATCCAGGCCGATCGAGCCGCCCATCCAGGCGCTGGCGATGGCCCAGTTGGCCACGGCGGCCACCAGCAGGGTGCCGAGCACGACCAGGGCGACGCGCAGCCGGCCTGGGCCCAGCGTGCCCAGGCGCAGCATGAACACCAGTTCCAGGGCGGCCAGCACCGCCATCCAGCCGACCTGCCGGCCGGTCATCAGCGCCAGGACCATCCAGGCGAGGGGAGCGACAAACAGGCCCAGCAGCAGCATGAGGGGCCAGAGCCAGGTCACGGTCCTGGCACGCGCGGCATTGGAGGACATCGAAGCTCCCAGAAGATCACCCACAGGATACTGTGGTTTGCCGCAGTGCACCGGCGGTGCGGGGGCGGCTGGGCTAGAATGCCGTCTTGCGTGGCCTCGGCCACGGCCCCATATCGGTCCCCATGTATTCCCGTAGCAGCGAACCTGTCCACTTCGAACGCGATTGCGAGGCCGTGATGGTCCCGCAGGGCGACACCGTGACCCTGCCCGCCGGCAGCTATGGGTACATCACCCAGGCGCTGGGCGGCAGTTATTCGGTGTTCGTCGAGGGCAACCTGTTCCGCATCGCCGGCAAGGACGGCGATGCCATCGGCAAGGAGGCACCGGCGCCGCTCGAGCTGCCGGCCGACGCCACCGATGAACAGGTGGAGCAGCTGGTGTGGCAGCAGCTGCGCACCTGCTTCGATCCGGAAATTCCGGTCAACATCGTGGAACTGGGCCTGGTCTATGAAGTCGAGATCAAGCACCTGGATGAGGGCAAGCGCGAGATCGACGTGAAGATGACCCTGACCGCCCCGGGCTGCGGCATGGGCGAGATCCTGGTCGACGACGTGCGCAGCAAGCTTGAAATGATCCCGACGGTGGCCGAGGCCGACGTCGACCTGGTGTTCGACCCGCCGTGGAACCAGCACATGATGTCCGAGGCGGCCCGGCTCGAGACCGGCATGCTTTGACCCACGGCCCGCAGTGACGCGGGCCCGGCATTACCCGCAACCAGAACAGGAAATCTCCGGTGTCCCAGTCCATTCCCAGCTTCGCCGTCACCCGTTCGGACCACCCGCGCAGCGCTGAAGAGCGCGCCCAGATCCTGGAGAAGCCGGGCTTCGGCCTGCACTTCACCGACCACATGGTGGAAGTGCGCTGGGACAAGGATGCCGGCTGGCACAACGCCAACGTGCGCGCCTACGGCCCGCTGCAGCTGGACCCGGCCGCCGCCGTGCTGCATTACGGCCAGGAAATCTTCGAAGGCATCAAGGCCTACCGTCATGCCGACGGTTCGATCTGGACCTTCCGCCCGGATGCCAACGGCCGTCGCCTGCAGCGTTCGGCGCAGCGCCTGGCGTTGCCGGAACTGCCGGTGGAGATCTTCGTCGAATCGCTGAAGCAGCTGATCGCCGTCGACAGTGACTGGGTGCCTTCGGCCGATGAGTCGAGCCTGTATTTCCGCCCGTTCATGATCGGCGATGAGGCCTTCCTCGGCGTGCGCGGCGCGCACAAGGCCGGCTACTACGTCATCGCCAGCCCGGCCGGCCCGTACTTCGCCAAGGGTGTTGCCCCGGTGTCGATCTGGCTGTCCACCGAGTACGCGCGTGCGGCCAAGGGCGGCACCGGTGCCGCCAAGTGCGGTGGCAACTACGCCGCCTCGCTGCTCCCGCAGCAGAAGGCGCAGGCGCAGGGCTGCTCGCAGGTACTGTTCCTCGACCCGGTCGAAGGCAAGTACCTGGAAGAACTGGGCGGCATGAACGTGTTCCTGGTCTACAAGGACGGCACGCTGGTCACCCCGGAACTGTCGGGCAGCATCCTCGAGGGCATCACCCGCGAGAGCATCCTGCAGCTGGCCCGCGACCGTGGCATGAAGGTCGAAGAACGCAAGGTCAGCATCGACGAGTGGAAGGACGGCGTTGCCTCCGGTGCGATCAGCGAAGTGTTTGCCTGTGGCACCGCCGCGGTGGTCACTCCGATCGGCCAGCTGAAGGGCGAGGGCTTCTCGGTGGGCGACATCAACGCGCCGGCCGGCGAAGTGACCATGTCGCTGCGCAAGGAACTGACCGATATCCAGTACGGCCGCCTGCCGGACCGCCACAACTGGCTGGTCAAGCTGGGCTGATCGCCCAACGCTGAACTGTAGAGCCGAGCCGACGCTCGGCTGCTCTTCCGGAAAGCCCGTCCCCGTGACGGGTTTTCTGCGTTGTGGGCCCGGGGCCGAACGCCGATGTCGGCAAAGTCATTCCAGGACACGTGACGACCCGGTCAGGTCTGTGCAGGACACGAGGAAGTTCCTTCACCTTCACAAACCCTTGACCCTAAAAGTCTCAGAACGAACATTTCATCTTGCTGAAAAGACGCTGAAAATCTTGTGGTGTCCGGTTTCGGCCATTAGCGTCATATGTACGGCGGATCGTTAGGGGGATCCGCTGACTCATCGGACTTCGAACCTCGCCAACGCAAGCCAGCCCAGGGTTCGGGCCGGTGCTTCTGCCGATTCCGGCATTCACACCACAAGAAAGGGAAATACTGATGTCCCAGGTAACGCAACCGCGTGTGCGTCGAGTGTGGGTGGTCCTTGGTGCGTCCGTTCTGTCATCGCTGCTGCTGGCCACGCCTGCGCTGGCCGGTGACGTCCAGCTCAGCGGCCTGCAGTCCGCGCCGACGCACCAGCGCTTCATCGTGAAGTACCGCGACGGCAGTGCGCCGGTGGCCAACACCACCGCACTGGCCTCTTCGCTGAAGACTGCCGCCGCCGGCCTGGCCAGCAGCCAGGGCCGCGCGCTGGGCCTGCAGGAGGTCCGCAAGCTGGCCGTTGGCCCGACCCTGGTCAGGACCGATCGCCCGCTTGACCAGGCCGAATCCGAGCTGCTGATGCGCAAGCTCGCCGCCGACCCGAACGTGGAATACGTCGAAGTCGACCAGATCATGCGTGCGACGCTGACCCCGAATGACACCCGCTTCAGCGAGCAGTGGGGCTTCGGTACCTCCAACGCGTCGATCAACGTGCGGCCGGCCTGGGACAAGGCCACCGGCACCGGCGTGGTGGTGGCCGTGATCGATACCGGCATCACCAACCATCCCGATCTCAACGCCAACATCCTGCCTGGCTATGACTTCATCAGCGATGCCGCGATGGCGCGCGATGGCGGTGGCCGCGACAACAACCCGAATGACGAGGGCGACTGGTACGGCGCCAACGAGTGCGGCTCGGGCATCCCGGCCTCCAACTCCAGCTGGCACGGTACCCACGTCGCCGGCACCGTGGCGGCGGTGACCAACAACAGCACCGGCGTGGCCGGTACTGCGTTCAATGCCAAGGTCGTCCCGGTGCGCGTGCTGGGCAAGTGCGGCGGTTACACCTCCGACATCGCCGACGCGATCGTGTGGGCCTCTGGCGGCACCGTCAGTGGCGTGCCGGCCAACGCCAACCCGGCCGAGGTCATCAACATGTCGCTGGGTGGTGGCGGCACCTGCTCGGCCACCTACCAGAACGCCATCAACGGCGCGGTCAGCCGTGGCACCACCGTGGTGGTCGCCGCCGGCAACAGCAACACCAACGTGTCCTCGTCGGTGCCGGCCAACTGCGCGAACGTGATCGCGGTGGCGGCCACGACCTCGGCCGGTGCGCGTGCCAGCTTCTCCAACTACGGCGCCGGCATCGACATTTCCGGCCCGGGCCAGAGCATCCTGTCCACCCTCAACACCGGCACCACCACGCCGGGCAGCGCCACCTATGCGTCCTACAACGGCACCTCGATGGCGGCGCCGCACGTGGCCGGCGTGGTTGCGCTGATGCAGTCGGTGGCGCCGAGCGCACTGAGTCCGGCACAGGTCGAAAGCATCATCAAGAGCACTGCACGCCCGCTGCCGGGCGCCTGCTCGGGTGGCTGCGGCGCCGGCATCGTCGACGCCAACGCGGCCGTGGATGCGGCGATCAACGGCGGTGGCAACCCGAACCCGGGTGGCAACGTGCTGCAGAACAACGTGCCGGTGACCGGCCTGGGCGCCGCGACCGGTGCCGAGCTGAACTACACCGTCGCCGTTCCGGCCGGTAGCAGCCAGCTGCGCGTGACGATCAGTGGCGGCAGCGGCGATGCCGACCTGTACGTGCGCCAGGGCAGTGCCCCGACCGATACCAGCTACACCTGCCGTCCGTACCTGAGTGGCAACAGCGAGACCTGCACCATCAACAGCCCTGCCGCTGGCACGTGGTATGTGCGGGTGAAGGCCTACAGCACCTTCTCGGGCGTGACCCTCAACGCCCAGTACTGAGCCCAAGTCCCTCTCCAAGGGCACGCCCTGGCTTCGGCCGGGGCGTTCTTGCTTCTGTGGGGCCGAGCCCATGCTCGGCTGCTCTGGCTGCGGACCGTTGTGCCGCGCTGGCACGCGGTTGCCGAGCATGGCTCGGCACTACAAGGGCAGCGCTCTGGCAGGTGCCGAGCTTGGTCGGCACGCGGTTCCTCAGACCGACTCGAAGCGGTTCGCGGCCACGTTCTTGCGCACGTGCTGCGGGTCGAAGATCCGCCCGTTCATCGCGATGTACACGCCGCTCGGCAACGACTGCACCGCACCGATCGCACAGCCGATGTTGAACTCGGCATCCGAGCCGCGGAAGCGTGCCGGGCTCAGTGCACCGGTCATCACGATGGTCTTGTCCGGGATCGTCGCCAGCACCTTGCCGGTCTGCACCATCGAGTCGGTGCCGTGGGTCACCAGGACGTGCCGGGTCGGCTGCGCGGCGATGGTGGCGCGGATCAGCTCGCGGTCCTCATCGTTGATGTGCAGCGAATCCTTGCGCAGGATCGGAATCACGTTGAAGCGGAACGTCACGCCCAGCTCGCGCAGGATCATGCCGATCTGCGGATCGCCGATCTGGTAGTCCGACTTGTCGTCGAAGTAGATCTTGTCGATCGTGCCACCGGTGGTGACGACCAGGAGCTCTTCCATCATGTGCATGCGCGAAACCAGGACAGGTACTGCGGCGCGGGGCCAGGAATGCAGATGATACGGCCCAGCGGGCGCAGCGTCAGCGTTGCTTGCCGAAGCGGGCGCGCAGGCCGGGCAGGCTGGCGCTGAAGATCACCAGCAGGGCCAGCGCGATCTCGATCAGCGCCAGCCAGCGCGTTTCCGGATGGCTCCAGGCGCTCATCACGCCGTGGCTGAACCAGCCCAGCGCCAGCACCGAGGCCCAGAAACCGGCCTTGCGCCAGCCCAGGCGCACGGCGATGGCCAGCGCCAGCGGCGGCGCGGTGAACACCAGCTGGGTCGCCAGCCAGTGCTTGTCATTGATGAACCAGCCGGCGAACAGCGCGGCCAGCCCCATCAGGGCCAGCAGCAGGACCGTGCGCGGCGCGGCGGTCATCGGGCCAACCGCTGCGCGATGCCGGCCACCCGACGCCCCAGCGCGCGCGCCAGCACGGCTTCGTCGTCGGTCGGCTGCGGGTCGTCGGCGGCACCGGCGACGTGGCTGGCGCCATAGGGTGTGCCGCCACTGGTGGTATGGCTCAGCGCCGGTTCCGTGAACGGAATGCCGACGATCACGCAGCCATGGTGCAGCAGCGGCACCTGCATCGACAGCAGGGTCGATTCCTGCCCGCCATGCATGGATGCGGTGGACGTGAACACGCCGGCCGGCTTGCCGGAGAGGGTGCCATTGACCCATTCGGCGCCCAGCCCATCCAGGAAATGCTTCACCGGCGCGGCCATGTTGCCGAAGCGGGTCGGACTGCCGAGCAGCAGGCCCTGGCATTCGACCAGGTCCTGCACGCTTACATAGGGGGCGCCATCGTCGGGTACCGGCGGCTGCGCGGTCTGGGTCACTGCGGCCACCGGCGGCACCGTGCGCAGGCGCGCGGTCATGCCCGGCACTTCGCCGATGCCCCGCGCGATCTGGCGCGCCAGCCGTGCCACCGAACCGCCCCGGCTGTAATACAGCACCAGAATCTCGCCCATCGTGCCCGCTTCTCCTCGTCGTGTGGTCACCAGTATGGCTATCCTGCGAGCATTCCGCATCGGGTACCCTTCCACCGATGGAACCTTTGGATACGCTCAACCTGTGGATGGAGCGCGCGCGGGATCGCGCACGGGCCATCAGTTTCGGCCGCTTCCTGTGGCATCGCTTCCTCGACGACCGCCTGTTCCAGGCAGCGGCGGCGCTGGCGTACACCACGGTGTTCGCGCTGGTGCCGCTGGCCATCGTGGTGTTCGGCGTGCTCTCGGCCTTCCCCGTTTTCGACCGCTGGAGCGACCAGCTCAGCGACTACGTCTTCTCCAACTTCGTGCCCTCCGCTGCGCGCGCGGCCGAGGGTTACCTGCGGCAGTTTTCGGCCAGTGCCGGCCAGCTGACGGCCGCCGGCTTCATCGCACTGGTCGCTTCACTGCTGATCACGCTCAACAGCGTGGAAGAGACCTTCAACCAGATCTGGCGGGTCGGCTCGAGCCGGCCCAAGCTGACCCGCTTCCTGGTCTACTGGACCGTGCTGACCCTGGGCGCGATGCTTGCCGCCGCGTCGCTGGCAGTATCGGCGAGGGTGTTCGCGATGCCGTTGTTCGGTACCCAGGAGGGCCGTTGGCTGGCCGAACTGGCGCTGCGGCTGGCACCGATCCTGATCGAGTTCGTCTGCATCACGCTGATGTTCCGCGTGGTACCGCACCACACGGTGAAATGGCGGCATGCCGTGCCCGGCGCGATCCTGGCGGCGGTCATCCTTGAACTGGTGAAGTGGGGCATCGGCGCGTATCTGGGCAGCTTCCAGTCCTACCAGAAGCTGTATGGCACGGTCGCCTTCGTGCCGATCCTGCTGCTGTGGATCTACCTGTGCTGGGTGGCGGTGCTGCTGGGTGCGTCGCTGGCCTCCTCGATGGCCGCCTTCCGCTACCAGCCGGTCGAGCTGCGCCTGCCACAGGGGTACGAGTTCTATGGGCTGCTGCGCCTGCTTGGCCGCTTCCAGCATGCACGGGCCAAGGGCAAAGGCCTGGCCGATGACGAAATCCTGCGGCTGGAGCCGATGCTGACCGATTCACTGCTGCAGGACCTGATCTGCAACCTGCAGGAGATCGACCTGCTGCGCCGCGATGAGCGCGGCGAGTGGCTGCTGTCGCGCGACCTGGACCAGGTCAGCCTGGCCGATCTGTACGAATGCACCCAGCTGCGCATCCCGGTAGCCGAGCAGCACCTGCCGTATCGCGACGACAGCCTGGGCCGTGCCGCCTTGGCGGCGCTGGATGACCTGCGACTGCCCCTGCGCGAACGCCTGAAGCGCAAGGTCAGTGATATCTATACCGACTCTGGAGAGACCCCATGACCCGCAACACGTCGTTGCCGCTGCTGCTCCCGTTGACCCTGCTGCTGGCCCTGGCGGCCTGCAAACCGGCCCAGGAGCCGGCACCGGCCAGCAGCCAGCCGCCGGCACAGGCGCCGACGCCGAGCACGGCACCGGTCGAGGAAACCCCGGCCGAGCGCACCACCGCCGAGTTCCCGACGCTGAAGATGAAGGCGGTGGATGGCAGCGACTACGACCTGGCCGCGCTTCGCGGCAAGTGGGTGGTGGTGAACTTCTGGGCCACCTGGTGCGCGCCGTGCCGCAAGGAGATGCCCGAGCTGTCGGCCCTGCATGCGATGCGCAGCAACATCGAAGTGGTCGGCTTGGCTTACGAGGACATCGAAGTGCCGGAGATGCAGTCGTTCCTGGCCAAGCATCCGGTGACCTATCCGATCGTGATCGTGGACCCGTTCGATCCGCCGGCCGACTTCGCCACGCCGCGTGGCCTGCCGCTGACCCATCTGCTGGACCCGCAGGGCAAGCTGGCGCATACGTTCCTCGGCCCGGTGACCGCCGCCGACATCGAAAAGCAGATCGCTGCTGCCAAGTAGTGGGTTGGTCGGCAGGGCCTGCGGCCCTGCACCCGCGGTAGTGCCGGCCGCTGGCCGGCAGCAACAGCAACAGCCGAAGCAACAGCAACAGCGGGCTATCCGTGGGATGGCGGGGCGGGGGGGGGGGGGGGGGGGGGCCCCCCCCCGGCCCACAGGTGGGTGGGGGCCCCCCCCAAACCCGGGCGAACCCCCCACCCCCCCACCCCCCCCCACCCAAAAAAAAAAAAAAAAACCATCAGCCAAATAATTGGTTTGTCGGGCAAGCCACACGCCCACCCACCCCCCGAAATGACCCCCCCCGCCCCCCCACAAAACAAAAAACCAAAAAAAAAACAAAACCCCCCAAAAAACCGAGAGTCCG
>NZ_JAVFVN010000697.1:0-389 GCF_030910085.1 Stenotrophomonas maltophilia group sp. RNC7
TCCGGCGGTGGCGGTGAGGCCGTTGCTGCAGTAGTGGGGGGGCGCCGCGGCGCCCCCACCCCCCCACAAAACAAAAGGGCGAGTCGCGCACCCGGCCGCCCCCCCACCAACCCAGAGAAACAACCACCAAACTCTAAGCCCGTGGGGGTGTGGGGGGGTGGGTGTGTTGCCTGGGAGGGGGGGGGGCGCGGCGGGGGGGGCGCGCGGCGCCGCGGTTTTGTTGGGCGGGGGCCCCCCCCCGCCCCCCCCCACTACTGCAGCAACGGCCTCACCGCCACCGCCGGAATATGATCCAGCGCGCGCCAGGCGTCTTCCACCACCGGCCGTGCCTGCGACCAGCTCAACCGCGACTGCCCGCGCATCTGCTCCCAGTGTTCGGCCAGCTCCTC
>NZ_JAVFVN010000752.1:0-467 GCF_030910085.1 Stenotrophomonas maltophilia group sp. RNC7
GGGGCGGCGCCACGTCGTACGATAGCGGCCCGACGCCGCCCGACGCCGTCACTGGCGCATAGGCCGTCAGCGGTTCGTTCAAGGCCTGTGTGGTGTACGGCTGGTTGAGCGCGGCCGCCAGGTTGCCATGCACCGCGAGCGTGAAGGTGGCGGTGACGGTCTGCAAGGGATCGGCGCTGTCGGTCACCGTGACCGTGTATTCCGTGGCAGGCGACACCGCGATCGGCGTTCCGGGGACATTCTTGATCTTGCCGTTCCGCTCTTCCATTTGCAGCCCGTCCGGCAAAGGGGGCTGCACGCTGAAGTGGAGCAGGCCCAGGCCGCCCACGGCATTGACCGGGGCCTCGTCGACGATTGCGGCGTCGACCATGACGGAAACGGCCGGCTTCACCGTGGCCGCCGTCAGCGCCGGTACGACCAGCAGGGAAAAGGTGCCCTTCGCCGAATGCTCCGGCATGGCGCTGTCC
>NZ_JAVFVN010000006.1:0-515 GCF_030910085.1 Stenotrophomonas maltophilia group sp. RNC7
AGTAGTAAACCATTGTCCTAATGGATTATCAGAATTACCTGCCCTATAATAAACTTTATCTTCTGCTAAAACCTCCATATTATATCTACCACCATAAAAATTTTGAGCCGGATTATTCTTCATTTCTGCTAATGGTCCAGGATCTTCAATCATATTATATTTATAATTTGCAATATCGTCTGAACCGTATATAATATTTCCTTTATTTTCCTTAATTCTCTGTTCAGAATTACTATCATCCTCAGGACCAAGCATCTGCTGCTCTTTTGGATCACATAGCCCTTTAGCTTTTTTATACCCACTAGGATCATAATAGTTAACCGGATTGTTAGCACAGTAGGAATATAGGTTTAACCCATCCCCCCTATAGACATCCTCTTGGGTAAACCTTCCTATAATCGGATTGTAATATCTTGCTCTTAAATAGTATTGTTGAGTAATAGCATCGTATTGCTGTCCCGTATAGTTAATTATGTTCTGTATGTTTTCTTCTTTTGATAATATATTTCCGAAAG
>NZ_JAVFVN010000020.1:0-1801 GCF_030910085.1 Stenotrophomonas maltophilia group sp. RNC7
TATATAAGAAAGATAAAAATAATAGATTTAAATTTTTATGTATAGGTTTAGTATTCTGTCATTTAGCTCTCCTTACTTATTCAGACTATATAGTTTGGGTGGAGAAATCAGATTTTTGGTATTTACACTGGAATTATTCACTGCCACTTCATTGGTTAGCATATTATTTAATAGGTGTGTTAATAGCTTTACCAGGTAAAAATAGGTATTTAGCGGTAATAAAAAAGAAAGGTAACCATCACTTTTGGCTAAGTTTAATACTATATTTGGTTGCAGTCGTATGCTTTCTTTTTTCTTTAAGAGGATTAAAGCCATATGCAACTGTACAGTTATTTATAGTGAGTTTGTTTGCCTTAAATTTTCTTTATAAGTTATATCTGAAAATTAGAAAATATAAGATGATTAATTGGTTGTATTATATTGGGAAAAATTCCTTTCCAATTTATTTAAGTCATGTGATTTTTATCAAATATGCATTTATTGCGTTTGGAAAGCAAACAGGTTTAATATATGACATCCTTATTTACATCGCATGTATAGTGTTTTCTATAGGTTATATTGGACTCCATAACTCATTTTTTAGTAAGGAGGTAATATCTAATGGTTTCCAGAAACCATCAATATTCAATAAATAAAAAGGGAATAAATCCGTTGTATAAGATTCAAGTATTACCATTTGATGAAGCACTGGTTCAGCTATCAAAATTAATAGAAAACTATAAAACAATTCATAATATCTATTCAAAAAATAAGCAAAAAGGTATAAATGATGAGGCAATTGAAAATGAATTAATTAATCTTAGAAGAGACATTAGTAAGTATACTGGAGAACAAACCATTGAGTCAGCAATAAAGATGTTAAATGAGCATATGAAATAAATCAAATACATTAATGAGATGTGGAGGTTATCATGCATTTATCAAATAAGAAATTGTTAGATAGAATAGAAAAAGAGGGATTGAAAATTAAAGAAAAAGGTGAAGGTTCCTTAGAGTTTTCTTATATTCCTTCTAAAGACATGATTACTTATCCAAGTGATATAGATTTTGAAGATCCTAAAAGTGCGTTTTGTTTAGCTCATGAGTTAGGTCACTACTATCAACATATAAGTCGTCCTTCAATTATAAATAGCGTATTTAATATAGGTAGAATGTCAGAAAGATATTATTTATTGTTTTTTCCACTAATAATAATTGAAGAATTAAATGCATGGATAAGAGCCAAAAGAATTTGTAATGAGGAAGAAGTAGAAAGCGGTCTCTATTTTATAAGTATTGCATCGAAGTGTATTACGGGATATTTAAAATATTTTATTAGTTCATTCATAGCTGCATTAAAATTTCTTATTGGACTATTTGTAGCAATAGTATTTGGTGTGAGATTCTTAAAATTAAGTTATGAAATGGATTTGGAATTTTATCCTTTTTTTGAGACTATAAGAGATGCGATAATAAGCACAAATCTATCTAATACTGAGCTAGTAAAATTATTGTTTTTTAATATGTTATCTGCCCTAATAGTATTAGAGTTTATTAGATTTTTTATGTTATTTTCGAATATGAGTCGAGGTAGTAGTAAAAGTAAAAAATAATATTGGGCAAAAAAGACTTCTTTAAAAATGAAAATAAGAGGTCTTTTTTGTTTTTCAATTTGACGGATGCATTTATGGATAGTAACATGAACACAAGAACGCAATTCACACACTATTAGTAATATAAAGAAAATAAAGGTTAAGTTTATAACTATAAGGGAATAATATAAATTAGAACTAATAAGTGTGGTGATTATAATGGATAAAGC
>NZ_JAVFVN010000121.1:0-1238 GCF_030910085.1 Stenotrophomonas maltophilia group sp. RNC7
ATATTTTGCTAAATCTCCAATCGAATAGATCCCTTTACGATTCAACTTTTCCTCAGTTTTATATGATATACCCCAAAATTTATGTAAAGGACGTATTGGCCAAAACTTCTCTTGTACATCTTCATACGTCCAGTAGTCAATACCATCCGATTTTTTCTTTGCAGAATTGTCTAAGCATATTTTACTAATAAGAGGGTTAACCCCTATTCCTATTGCACAATGAAGTTTTGTTTTTTCAAAAATTTCTCTTTTTAATTTTATGGCTAATTCACCGGGAGTCTTAGCAAACAACCTAAAACTGGAAGAAACATCCATAAAGAATTCATCACAACTATACTGATGAAAATCACAAGGAGCTACATATTGTAATGCAAGTTTTGAAATATAATTAGAACATTTTATGTAAGTCTCCATAGTTGGATTGACAACCAATATATCTTTTCTCTTCTCTATTTCATACAATCTTTGTCCTTGTCGTATTCCCATTTTCTTTAATGGAGCAGTTGCAGCCAAAATTACTGAACCTGACCGATTCACATCGCCAACTACTACTAACTTTGTTTTTAATGGATCTAAACCTCTTTTTACACAACTGACACTTGCGTAGAAACTGGTCATATCTACACAAAACACAATACGATTCGGGCAAAAAGAATAATCATACAACTTTGCACCCCTCCTAAAGAACATTAGTTCGTTTTTATTATATACGAACTAATGTTCTTTTGAAAGCGATATTATATATTTAATTAGTATAGCTTTGAAATAAAGTTAGCCATCCCTGGAACTTAGCTAATCCACAGAATACGTCAAAATATATCGTTCTTACATGGTGATTCAATAATACCTTCAATAAATAAGTGCTTTCACGTATGAAGCTAACGAGAAAGTCTAAAATTACAATCTCCGTTGTTCAATTTTTGCTTCCCATACACCAAATTCGTCTTTTACTTTCGTACCGTTATCCACTAATTTACCACGTAAAGAAGGATTATTGTTATCTGAGCTATCTTTTCGTAGAATTATGACATCTTCCCCAGAAATATAAATATCAACTTTATACGTTACAACATCTCCATCCTCAGATAATTGGTCGTAACAATCAAAAGTAGTTGTTTCATCGATTCTTCTCCAAATCCCAGACCACCCTCCATTTTTATACAACCACGTGTGACCAAGTGGAGATGGGGCGGTTTGGTTTGGTAATATATTTTCCAACAAACTTTTATCATAATTAA
>NZ_JAVFVN010000031.1:0-472 GCF_030910085.1 Stenotrophomonas maltophilia group sp. RNC7
GCCGCATTGCTCATGTGGATACCGAACGTTGGGAAGCCGTGAAGGAGGTTCTGGCGCCGTTATACGATTATCTTTGGGTGCACAAACGTACCGCTGACATTCGTTCGCAGTCAGAAGAAAAGCATAAAAAGCTGTCTGAGAACGGTAAAAAAGGCGGGAGACCAAGGCGGGAAGAAAAAGCCGATGGAAAGCCCGGCTTTAATTCGGCTTTTGATCGGCTTAAAGCCGATGGAAAGCAATCACAATCACCATCACAACCACAATCACCTTTACATTCATATTCAAAATCAGAACCAGCGTCAGATCATGGGGCTTTGGAGAATAGAGAAGTCCCGTCTGCGTATGTGCGCGTAAGCGGGGCGAGCGAACCTTTTCCGAAGCTTGAAAATCCAGCGGACGCCAAAGCTTTTGTAAAAGGTCTCGATCTGCCGCCGTTCCATGTTTCTACAGCTATTGAGCGCGTAATGGCCGG
>NZ_JAVFVN010000040.1:0-561 GCF_030910085.1 Stenotrophomonas maltophilia group sp. RNC7
GTCCGTGTAGGCTTGGCAGCCGCTTGCTCGTGTGCGCTTTCCTGCGCACACGGCAAGACCGGGGTTGGGCGTCCTGCCCAACCCGCCCGAGGCATGCCTCGGGCCCATGCGGCTGACACCCCGCACTCCGACACCGCCCCATCTCTGACAGATTCTCGCGATCTGGTAGATCCACGCCATGCGTAGACGAATCTCCATCGAAATCGAGTATCTGGAAATCGGAACGATTTGAGCCGAGCATGGCTCGGCTCTACAGAAAGCCATGCCCGACAGCTCGCAGAGATCTGTCGAAGGCGGGGTGGGGGCGGGTGGGGGGGTGTGCGCGGCCCGGTTGCCGCGGGCCCCCCCCCCACGCAGGGGGTTCCGCGGCGACCCCCCCCCGGCCCCCCCCCCCCCCCCCCCCCCCCCCCCCCCCCCCCCCCCGACCCACAGGAAACCGCTTTTGCTTCAGTTGTTGCTGTTGCTGTTGCTCCAGCCCGTAGCAGGTGCAGGGCTGCAAGCCCTGCCGAACAACCCCCTAATCGTGACCGCTGTCGTCCAGGCTGATGATGCCGCGCCGCA
>NZ_JAVFVN010000051.1:0-1456 GCF_030910085.1 Stenotrophomonas maltophilia group sp. RNC7
CTTTTGTAGGAGCTTCAGTTTTCATTTTACCCTTGTCTGCCTTCGTGCTGCTTGGCTTGTGTGGAGGGACACAATTGCCAACTTCAAGGCCTACTGACATCCACGCTGGCCATTCGCGACACTTTGCGGATTTCACTCCAAACTGCGATGGTTGTGAATGATTAAAAAGATTAGACTGAACGGACCATCACATACTGAAGTCGGAAGCATAGCATATCAAAAAGAATGCATTTTTTCTCTTGAACCGTCGATCTATAAGCTCATTTCGATCGCAATTAATGCAGGCTGGGAAAGAGAACAGGTGTTACTCGCGATCATACACATCGCGGAAAGTGAGGTTTCCGACCATCCAACCATGTTCTCACCATATACATCGCAAAATGATCTCCAATAGTGGAGTGCTCACTACTCACCTGACAATGCGGCTAGTTTGATTTAGGGCTGGCGATCTGTTGAGAGAAAGCCATCTTGAGCGCGATCATTACACCTCAAGAATGTTACGGTAGGAGGAATGTTGCACTGGAACTGAAAAAAATGCCCCTGCACATGCGATGCGCCAGCGGTCCGTGCAGCATCAAGCTGTGCAGCGGTTTCAACACCCTCCACTACAATCAATGATGCAAAGCTCGACGCTAGACCAACCATGTTCTGTAAGCTGTCTCGCCCATTATGCGAAGAACGGATGTCGTGAACGAAAGCGCGATCAATCTTGACGATATCGAAATTGATCATTTGGAGTAACCTTGGAGAGGCAAAACCCGTCCCAAAATCATCTAGCGCTATCCGACAACCAATATTCTGAAGTTCTGCTATAGCATCTGCGCAGAACGATAAGGCGCCGAGTGCTTGCACTTCGGTCAGTTCCAGAACTAGTCGGGGTGCGAGATACGCGCGGTCCAGTATTCGATTCCGTATGCCGCTCCATGCCGCTGTACTTGTAAAATTGTCGGCCGATATGTTGCACCCAAGGACTTTTGCGGGATCAGCATCGAGATGATCTAGAGCCAGTTTGAGCACATGTCGGTCAAGAACAGGTGTTTCACGCCAGGCGTCCAAACAGGGTACGAATGCACTTGCCGGATAGATGCGCCCGTCAGGGCCGGTCAGTCGCGCTAAACATTCGCCATATAAAGTTTCACTGTTAGCCGATGTAGAAAAAACATCTTCAACCGCACAGGTTATGCGATCACTGGCAATAGCCTCAGCGACTATATTCACGTGTCTTTCATCCAGGATATCAAGATGCTCAAACATTCCCGCCCCTCCCATCAGCGAAAAAAGAGCATGTCCAAGGGGTACCAAAAGCATCACAGATAAAACAAACCCAGGACTTAATAAGCGATGCTGTCGCTACTTCCAGGAAAAGGCCCCAGCACACCTCGACCGAGTGCTCCCAAGACAATTATCATTAGTTTAAAATCTCCACGACGTATAAACAATAGCGCCTTATGGCAGA
>NZ_JAVFVN010000066.1:0-527 GCF_030910085.1 Stenotrophomonas maltophilia group sp. RNC7
GGCTGACACCGTGGCCGCGGGACGACCGGCCGGATTGGACGCTGTTCGATGCTTTCGAGGCGATGATGAATGATCCGGCCACGCCAGCGTATTACCGCCGCGCTTGGGACGAGCTGCAAACCGTCGAGCATGGCAGCGCCATGTTCAACGCGGCGGCGGACGTACTGGGAATTGATCAGGGCAAGCGGGACGACTTGTTCCGCTTCGCGGCCACGCTGAAAGCATAAAAGCAACTATGAACGAACAACGTGAAACGCAGGTCTGCCAGCAAGCGGCCGACCTTGCCGTGAAGAAGTTCTTCGCCATTCTGGGCGTGGACGTGGACGTGCCGGAACAGGTCGAAGAATTTCGCGCTGATCTGCGCTTTGGCAGAAAACTGCGCAAGGTCGCCGATCAGGGAACCGTTGCATTTATCGGTGTGGCCGCGGCCGCGCTGGCCGCTGCATTGTGGGCCGGCATCGTGTCCAACATCACAGGCGGCAAATGATGAATTTTGATACTGCATTCGATCGCCTGATCGGCCATGA
>NZ_JAVFVN010000128.1:0-872 GCF_030910085.1 Stenotrophomonas maltophilia group sp. RNC7
CCAAGCTGGCTCTTCAGTCTGAGGCCGACATCATGCGCGCACAGACAGCGTTGACAGAATTTGACGAACGCATTTCCGCACTACGAGTTGTCGGTGCAACCTCCAACCTTGGGACCGCCGAAGATGATTACCGGCAGTTCCGGCATATCTACACTGAGGTTCAAGGCCTTCTTGCCGAGATGGTGGGGGCCCGGAAGGAGGCGCTGGAACGGATCAAACCTGCAAAACCGGAAGAGATTGTCGTTCAGCACATCAACCAGCTTGCCGGCCAGATACATGCTCGCACACGTCGCTGGAAGAAAGAGGTTGATGAGCTGCAAGACACAGAAAAGGCCCGAATCGAAGCTTTGTTTTCCAGTCGGAACAAGGCTTTTCACGAGCAGTCTGCTCCGGTCCTTACCCAGGTGGAGAACGGACTTTGCGATCTGCATGAAGCCTTAGAAAGACTCAGCACACTGCGCCACGTCATCGACGAAGAGAACGAAGGTATTTTCCAGTCGTATATCGACACGTTGGAACTGCTAAAGGCCAATATCGATGTGGAATTGATCGCCCGACAGGGAACTGCCGAGAATTCCGAGCTACGCGATGAGCTGAACAGGCTAAACCAAGTTGCTCAGCTGGGTATCACCGTCGAAATTCTCGGACACGAGCTCCACACAAACGAGCAGCTCATCCGTACGGGCCTCCGTCAGTTGAGGGCCGCCGGCTCCCCGCCCGGAACCGAACAGATAGAACTCGGCTTCGAAGGACTAAGCCAGCAGCTCGAGTTCCTCGCGCCACTGAAGCTCTCGGGCACGCGTGTCCGGCGGAGGATTACTGGCGAAGAAATCATCGACTATCTCAACGCCTTTTTTGCATCGGTGATCCGG
>NZ_JAVFVN010000132.1:0-351 GCF_030910085.1 Stenotrophomonas maltophilia group sp. RNC7
ATAAGTTCCTTCCTCTTTTAATAAATCATCAACATAATTGTGAAGTATTTCAATATCGGTTTCTTTATAATATCCTCTTGCTACTCCTGCTTGATTTGTAATAACAATTACTTTATATCCTAATTCATGAAATATCTTAATTGCTTTAGGTGCATTGGGAATGAATTCAAAATCTTGTGGTTTATATAGATAATTAACTTCTTTATTTATAGTTCCATCTCTATCTAAAAAAACAACCTTATCTTTCATCTTTAAAATCCTCTTGGGCTTTATAATAATCTTCTGGTATTCCTATATCAATAAAATACCCATTACTTTCAAACGCACACATTGTATATTTTAATGATTCTA
>NZ_JAVFVN010000138.1:0-303 GCF_030910085.1 Stenotrophomonas maltophilia group sp. RNC7
GAGGATGTAAAATCGAGAGGGTACATCGATCATGTGGTCGGATGGCTGCATCCATTCGTTGATTCATGCAGTTTTGTCGGGCTGCCTGCATATACGCCTGTCGATTTATGGGCTCCTATCTCTCCGCTCGAGGAGGCATAAAAAGTGAAAGTGCTAAGCTTGCGGCTTCGCGGGAAGATGGCGCATTTCCGCAGATATTATTCCAACTCGTCTGCATTGACCTATTCCGTTCCACCGCGCACAACGATTGCAGGAATATTGGCTGGCCTGTTGGGGTATGAGCGGGACAGTTATTATGAGCTG
>NZ_JAVFVN010000174.1:0-4345 GCF_030910085.1 Stenotrophomonas maltophilia group sp. RNC7
ACCCGCTGCTGGCCCACGTGTTGCTGGGGCGGGCGGCGCCTAACGAGGGCAATCCGGAAACGCTGAACAAGCCCCGGCGCTGTGTGCCCGTAGCGCCTACCCCAGGCCGGGCTGCTTGGCCCCAGCCGCGCTGGGGCTCGGCTCTACGGGAACTCAGCGCAGGGTCTTCTTCAGCGTTTCCGGATTGCCGTCGTTCGGCGCGGCCGGCACCTGCAACAGGTGGGCCAGCAGCGGGTAGACGTCCACGTTGTCGAACCCGTCAATCACCAGGCCCTGGCGGAACGACGGGCCGCCGGCGACGAACACCGCACGCATGGACGGCAGCGCGTTGTCGTAGCCGTGCGAGCCGCGGTCCTGCTGTTCGCGCTTGGCCATCTTTTCCTGATGCAGGGCATCCCAGCCTTCATCCATCATGCAGACAATGGCGGGAATGCGCGGATGGTTGCCGTAGTGCAGGCGCGCCGGCAGTTCTTCTTTCTTCCAGCATTCGTAGTGCGCGTGGCGGCCGAGCAGGGCGCGTTCGGCGGCAGCTTCATGGCCGACCACCGGTGCGAAGCCGACCGACTGGCCCTGGCTGACATTGCGCGCAATCGCCGGGTCGACCATCGATTCGGTGGAGATCACCTGGCCGACCGGCACGCTGGCCATGCCATGGTCAGAGACCACGATCACATTGGTGGTTGCGGCCAGCCCACGTTGCTGGAGTCCGTCGAGCACCTGGCCGACGATCTGGTCGGCGCGCACGATGGCGTCGGCGTACTGCTTCGACTCGGGGCCGTAGTTGTGGCCGGCCTTGTCCACGTGTTCCATGTACAGCGTGGTCAGGCGGGGTGCATCGGCGTCGGTCTGTGCAAGCCAGTCGAGCACGATGCCGGCGCGCTGCTCCAGCGGTTCCTTGCCGTCGTAGATGCGCCACTGGCTGGGGCGTACGCCACGGATCTCCGATTCGCTGCCCGGCCATGACGTGGTGGCCGAACGCACGCCAGCATTCTCGGCGCCGACCCAGATCGGTTCACCGCCCCACCAGCCACTGGTGGTGACCGCCTTGCGGTTGCTCAGTTCAAAGCGGCCCAGGGTTGCATCGTCCATGCTGTTGTTGACGATGCCGTGGTGGTCCGGGCGCAGGCCGGTGACGATGGTGTAGTGGTTGGGGAAGGTCAGTGACGGATAGGACGGGGTCATCCAGCGTGCACGCACGCCGCCGTCGATCAGTCGCTGCAGGTTCGGGGTCAGGCCGCGATCCAGCGCGTCGGCACGCAGGCCATCGATGGAGATCAGCAGCAGCTTGGGCGGTGCCGCCGCAGCGACGGGTGTGGGAACGGAGGCGGAAGGGGCAGGCGCGGTGGTGCAGGCGGCCAATGGCAGCAGCAGCGCCAGCGCGCAGGTCAGGCGTACGGAAGTCATCCGCGCATGATAGTGCGAGGTAATGACGCGCCCAAGACACGGCGCACTATCGCGCGCCGTCTCCGCGCATTTTTCCTTATCCCCGCGCCTGTCGGCGCGCCCCCTTCAACAAGAAGGGGGCTTTTCTCCAGACGTATTCCTGATGCTTCCATCCACGCATGGCGCGGACCTACCGTGTCGACCAAGGTCGACATCTACCAACAGTTGCGCAGTGCGCCGTCCCGACAGATCGCCGGAACCTGTCGAAGGCGGGGTGGGTCCGGTTGCGGGGGTGTCCGCGGCATGGGCCCGAGGCATGCCTCGGGCGGGTTGGGCAGGACGCCCAACCCCGGTCTTGCCGTGTGCGCAGGACAGCGCACACGAGCAAGCCGCGGCCAAGCCCCCATGGACGGGTTGACGGCGTCCCCCGCAGCCGGACCCACCACGCCATGCTCCGGAACGCTGCTGTTGCTTCGGCCGTTGCGGTTGCCTCTGCGGGTGCCGGGCGCAGCCCGGCCAGCCCTCTCAGGCGAACAGCGGTGCCTGGCGCTGTTCCAGCCGCAGCAGCGCGGCCTTGGTTTCCAGGCCGCCGCCGAAGCCGGTCAGTGCACCGTTGCTGCCGATCACGCGGTGGCAGGGCAGGATGATCGGCAATGGATTGCGGCCATTGGCCGCGCCCACCGCGCGGGTCGCGCTGGGCTGGCCCAGGTGCTGCGCCAACTGCAGATAGCTCCAGGTCTGGCCGAACGGAATCAACGCCAGCGCCTGCCAAACACGCAGTTGGAAAGGCGTGCCCCGTGGTGCCAGCTGCAGGTCGAACCGGCTGCGTTCACCGTGCAGGAACTGCAGCAGTTGTTCGCGCGCTTCGGGCAATGCGCCCGGCGCGTGATGCCAGCCGTCGCGCCCGCGCGCGGGGTGGCGGTTCTCCGGGAACAGCACGTGCGCAAGACCACGCTCGTCACCGGCGATGGTCAATACGCCGATCGGGCTGTCGAAACGATCGAACAAGAGGGTCATGTCGGTTCTCCAACGAACGTGCCGGACAGGTGCCACAGGTGCAGCACCGCGTAGGCGCGCCACGGGCGCCACGGTTGCGAGCGCGCTTCGGTCGCACGTTCGCTCAGGCGCTGGCCCTGGGCGTGGCCGAGCACCTGCTGCAGTACAAGATCGCCGGCCGGGAAGGCATCGGGCTGGCCGAGTCCGCGCAGGGCAATGTACTGAGCGGTCCAGGGGCCGATGCCGGGCAGTGCAACGCAGCGGGCCACGAATTCCTCCAAGGCCTGGCCGGGCCCGAAGTCGAGCTGGCCGCTGGCGCAGGCGGCGGCCAGGGCGCGCACGGTGGCCGCGCGGCTGCGCGGCAGGCCGATGGATTCCAATGGTGCCTCGGCCAGTACCTCGGGCGCGGGGAACTGGCGATCGAATTCCGATGGCATGCCCGGCAGGTGCGCGCCATAGGCGTCGACCAGGCGCCGCGCGAAGGTGGTGGCCGCGGCCACGCTGACCTGCTGCCCGAGCACCGCGCGTACGCCCACCTCGAAACCATCCCAGCCGCCGGGTACGCGCAGTCCGGGGCGTTCGGCGATGCCACGCGCGAGCAGCGGTTCTTCGCCCAGCGCGGCATGGACCTGCTGCAGGTCGGCATCCAGATCAAACACCCGACGCACGCGGCGCACGATGTCGGGGATCAGGCGCGGATCCACCGCGCCCAATTGCAGGCGAAGCTCCGGGCGCTTCGAATCGGCGGTGACGCGCAGCAGGGTGGGGCGCTCCGGCGTGCCCAGTACGCGCTGGTAGCTGTCTTCGCCGATCAGTTCGATGCCGGGCAGGCTGCGTTTGCGCAGGAAGGCCAGCATGCGTGGGAAGTCCAGTGGTGGACGGTAGCCCAGGCGCAGCACCAGGCCGCCATCATCTGCAGCCAACGGTTGATGCTGGCGACGCAGGGCGGTCGGCGCCATCCCACAGCCCTGCAGGAACGCTGTATTGAAGCGGCGCAGGCTGTTGTAGCCGGCAGCCAGCGCGACGTCGGTCACCGCCAGCGTGGTTTCGGTCAGCAACTGTTTGGCCAGCAACAGGCGATGGGTTGCGTGGATCTGCCCGGGCGTCGCGCCGAGATGTTCGACGAACAGGCGCTGCAGTTGGCGCGCGCTGAGGCCGAGCTTCGTTGCAAGATCGGCCACCGGCTGCTCCTGCAGGAAGCCGCCGTGGATCAGCGCCAGTGCCCGCTGCACGGTCTGTCCGGCCAGGGCCTGCTGGGCCTGCGGTGCCAATTCCGGGCGGCAGCGCAGGCAGGGGCGGTACCCGGCGGCCGCAGCGGCCGCGGCGGTCGGAAAGTAGGTGATGTTGCGCGGCTTCGGCGGCGGTGCCGGGCACACCGGGCGACAATAGATGCCGGTGCTGCGCACGGCGGTGAAGAACACGCCGTCGAAGCGTGCGTCGCGGGCCAGGCGGGCGCGGTCGCAGGCGGCGGTGTCGAGGGCGAGGGCGGTGTCCATGGCGCCAGTCTAGGCCCGTGCGGGCGGCGATACTCGCCACATTCGGACATGGATGCTGAAGAGGGTTGGGGCGGGGGGGGCCCGGCCCCCCCCCCGGCCACACCCACCACAAAAAAACGCTTGCGGTGGGGGGGGGGGGGGGGGGCGGGGGGGGGGGGCGCGGCCAGAAACAGCCCCGATGGCCGGGGCGTGCGCGCCATGGATGGCGCGACCGAGCTACAGGGACGTACTTGCAGCGCCCCCTGCCACCGGGGGCCCCCCCCCCCCCCCCCCCCACCCCCGGGGTTGGGGTTTTTGTTTGGGGAGGGGGGGGGGGGGGGCCCCCGCCCCCCCCCGCCCCAACACAACCACAACCCGCGGGTGGGGGGGGGGGGGGGGGGGGGGGCCCGGTGGCAGGGGGCGCTGCAAGTACGTCCCTGTAGCTCGGTCGCGCCATCCATGGCGCTCACGCCCCTGCCATCGGACCCACC
>NZ_JAVFVN010000221.1:0-448 GCF_030910085.1 Stenotrophomonas maltophilia group sp. RNC7
GTGCTTCGGAGAGCCGCAAGGATGGGCAGGCGGCGGGGTATTGAGGTTTCCCGGCCACCGGGCTGAGCCCCCTCTGCGGTGGGTTCCGGAAAGCGGGATCATGTGATTGGGCCGGGCGGGTGGGCTGGACGGGGGACGCCGCGAGTACGTCCTTGTAGGCTTGGCCGCGGCATCCATGCCGCGGACACCCCCGCGAACCCCCCCCGCCCCACCTCTGGCAGTTTCCGTGTGCGTCCAACCCCGGAAGAAAGAAAGAAAAGCAAAAGCGGGTCGCGAGCGGCGCGCGCGCTGTGTCGACCAAGGGCGACACCTACCAACACCCGCGTGAACCTGTCGAAGGGGGGGTACTGTTGGTTTTGGGGGTGTGTGGCGCCGGGTTTCGGGGCCCAACCCAAAAAGCACCTACGTTAGGCGGCCCCCCCAACCCCCACGACCCCCCCACCCCACC
>NZ_JAVFVN010000259.1:0-664 GCF_030910085.1 Stenotrophomonas maltophilia group sp. RNC7
TAAAAAAATTCTTTAATATCCTTAGAAGGAACATATATTTGTATTCTTTATTAAATGCTTATAGCGTGCTGAATGTTTTTTCTCTTCAAAGATTGGCATACTTCAGGAAGGTTCGCTCGTACAAGATGCTCCGCGAATGGAGGTGGTACTGCATTGCCACATCTTGCAACTTGCTTTGCCTTAGAATACCTACATCCTTGAAAATCTTTATCTATTATGTAATCACTAGGGAATCCCTGCGCTAGGAAAAGTTCATGTGCTTGCAGCATTCTCATTCCAATATCGGTAATTTGATATTGGTTTCCTTTTATTGTTACAATTCCAAATCTATCCTTGGTTGTAATTGTATGTAATGGTTTAGATAGAGACTGTCCGGTATCAGAACCATAATATTTTGTAAGAAATGCTGTCACTATACTAGCTTTGTTTACCGCAGTAACGGTTGCTAACGGACGATTCATGTTATGTCCAGTAGAACAACCAAAATGCTGTGCAATATAGGTAGCGGTTAATTCAGGAGAAACCTTTTGTTGTGAAACACAACTTTTTCTATAATCATTATTTATACCTGTCAATGTTGGCTTTATAAGTAAATGTTCTGCTTTTGTTGTCATAGTTGTAAAAGGTTGTTTCAATGAATACTGAAGCCTATCTCCACCAAAAT
>NZ_JAVFVN010000262.1:0-290 GCF_030910085.1 Stenotrophomonas maltophilia group sp. RNC7
TTGGACGAGCATCCATCAGCTCGCGTCCCTATCCTTCTGCGTCACCCCATTGCTCATAACGGTTTACGGTGGTACAGGAATTTCAACCTGTTGTCCTTCGACTACGCCTTTCGGCCTCGCCTTAGGTCCCGACTTACCCTGGGCGGACGAGCCTTCCCCAGGAACCCTTAGGCTTTCGGCGGACATGATTCTCACATGTCTTTTCGTTACTCATACCGGCATTCTCACTTGTGTACAGTCCAGCAGTCCTTCCGGTCTACCTTCAACCCGGTACACAACGCTCCCCTACC
>NZ_JAVFVN010000358.1:0-353 GCF_030910085.1 Stenotrophomonas maltophilia group sp. RNC7
ATTCAATGAATGAAACAGTTTTTGAAGCCCTATTTCGTCAGGCTGTTATTAACAATTTTAAAGAGGAGATAGAATCCATTCCATCAAAGGATCAGCTAGCTAAAAACTACTCGTTTTCTCCAATATTTGAAATGAAGATGAAGAAAGTTTTTGCCAAAGATCAGAGAAAAAGTTTTATTAAAATGTCCATGAATTATGCCAGAAAGGTCGCCTCAATTATCATTATTGTGTTTGGAATTATGTTTTTCACATTGCTTTTTAGCCCTGAAGTTCGAGCCGCAGTAGGAAACGTATTTGTTGAATGGTATGAGAAGTTTACTTCATTTACATACAGAACTGAAGAGGCTATTGTT
>NZ_JAVFVN010000379.1:0-308 GCF_030910085.1 Stenotrophomonas maltophilia group sp. RNC7
GGTGGGGGGGGTGGGGGGGGGGTGGTGTGGGTTGGGGGTGTTCGCCTAAACGCGGGCGGTGTGGCGGGGGGCGCCCTGTCTGCGCGCCCCCCCCCCCCCCACCCCCCCCCCCCCCCGGGGGGGCCGGGGGGGGCGGGGGGGGGGGGGTGGGTGGGGGGGTACGCTTTACTTCGTGCCTGGTGGGCTGTGCCGCCCATCCCCGGCGCCCCCCCCCCCCCCCCCCCCACGCCGGGCCGACCCAACACACCCCCCCCCCCCGCCCCCCCCCCCCCGCGACCACAACCAGTGCACGACACACCAACACAACC
>NZ_JAVFVN010000431.1:0-335 GCF_030910085.1 Stenotrophomonas maltophilia group sp. RNC7
GCAAGCTCATGATCGCCGCGGCCCTCTGCCCGGCGCGCAGGCTCCCGGCGAACAACCAGTTCTTCCTGCCTAACGCGATCGGCCGGATCAGATTCTCGACCCGGTTGTTGTCGATGCTCAGTCCGGCGTTGTCGACGAACAGGGTCAGCGCTGCCCAGCGCTTGAGGCTGTAGTCCATGGCCTTGGCCGTGGCAGTGCCGTCTGGAACCTTCTGCCGATGAGCCATCAACCACGCGTACAACAAGTCCGCGGCCGGGCGGGATCTGAGCTGCCGTATTCGATGCCTCTCGTCGGCAGGCAAGTCCTTGATGTTGCGCTCAACGTCGTAGAGCACG
>NZ_JAVFVN010000445.1:0-687 GCF_030910085.1 Stenotrophomonas maltophilia group sp. RNC7
CCTATCCATATTCTGATATCACAAATAAACAGACGATAGCGACTTGGATTAAGGCTATGAGGGATGATGAAGGCATTAAATCGCAAGCCGTATTAGCAAACCACGAAGCTGATTTTGAAGGAGTTATCAATGTAACTGATAAGATCCTTTTGGATTGAGGTAAAGAAGTATCTACAGAAGAATTAACTGCATGGGTAGCAGGAGCAACCGCAGGAGCTAACATCAATCAATCCAATACAGGAAAAAAATATGTCGGAGCCATCGATGTAGTAACTAAAAAAACTAAGTCGGAGATGGAAGCTGCTATCATCAATGGAGAATTTATCTTTAAGGTAGATTCTGCTCAAAATGTCACTTGTGTTTATGACATTAATTCCTTTACATCTGAGACCGTCGATAAAGGCAAAATGTTCTCGAAGAACAGAATCATAAGGGTAATAGATAATATCAACAATGATATTACGATCATCTTTGAAAGCAATTATGTAGGCAAGGTTAATAACAATGCAGCAGGAAGAAGTTTGTTGAGGGCAAGTTTAATTGAGTATTTCAATGAACTTCAAAGGCTCAATGCAATTCAAAATTTCACAGCGGAAGATGTTACCGTTGAAGCTGGTAAAGATATAGATTCAGTAGTCATTAATTGCTATATTCAGCCTGTTGATAGTATAGAGAAAATCTATATCA
>NZ_JAVFVN010000462.1:0-314 GCF_030910085.1 Stenotrophomonas maltophilia group sp. RNC7
GCCCTGATTTGCAACAGGCGAAATAGCGAGCCAACAATAGATTTCGATCGAAGGGTTATAGCGGAAATAAAAAAGATCTTGGAGCCAAAATAATCGATAAAAAATGCCCCCGAGCTGAAGTTTTCAACAGAATCTTACTTATAATAATTATTTCATGCGCCGTTCGGGATTGGGCCTTTTTGGACACGGAAAAGATATCTTGACGGTAATGGCTCAGATTACCCAGATTGAGGCTGCAATTGCGGAAATATCAAGCTACGGCGATCTGCGCGTTCATACCGTTCTGCTGCATTATCGCACGCGCGCGATAGCTT
>NZ_JAVFVN010000466.1:0-324 GCF_030910085.1 Stenotrophomonas maltophilia group sp. RNC7
ACAAGCGTCCAACCTTGAACAGACTGCAGCGTCGATGGAGCAGTTGGCTGCTGCGGTTCAGCAAAATGCAATGTCGTCGCAAACCGCCAGAAAACTGGCATCTGACGCTTCCGCCGTGGCCGCAGATGGGGGAGAGATCGTTGGAAGCGTTGTCTCGACGATGGGCGAGATCGCTCATAGCGCACGAAGGGTCGAAGAGATCATTCGAGTCATCGAAGGCATTGCATTCCAAACTAACATTCTTTCCCTCAATGCTGCGGTCGAGGCTGCTCGTGCTGGTGATCAAGGCCGCAGCTTTGCAGTGGTTGCAGGTGAAGTTCGAGT
>NZ_JAVFVN010000470.1:0-934 GCF_030910085.1 Stenotrophomonas maltophilia group sp. RNC7
CAGTACTTTCCACATTTTTCTTTTTTCGTTTAAAAAGACCCACTCGTTATTTCAACTCCTCCACTCATTCGAATTGTTTATTTAATTAATTCGAAGCAGCTTCATTTGCCGCCGCAACTAGTTCTTTCGTTAATTGCACTCTTGAATCAGTCTGATCTGCTGTTACATATAACGCCATTTGCTCCTTCTCTTTTACATTTTTAAATTTTGCCTTTAACGCTTTTCTACGATTAAATGTGTGGTACAGAACCTCAATAATTCCGTCCTTAGCTAGAGGAGCAACTTTAATATTGGCTGGTTGTAATTGAGTTGATGCATTTTGCATTCTTCTCATTAATTCATTAAAGGCTTTCTCCGCTGCCGCTTCCTCAAAGTCTTGACCATCATCAAGTTTTACACTGCTAGTTTTTAATTCATATGAAAATAACAAATATCTTTTAGTTTCATATCTTGGTGAACTAGATTGCCAATGTTCTAAATACTTTAATACTGATGATCCATACTTGAGAGCATTACGTGGCATATCTCTTTGTTCTGACATATTTTTTTTCATTTCTTCTAAAGGCTCTGATAAATCAATAAATTTATTTTGAATGTAAATACTTGTTGGATAATCTAGTGTTGCTAACCAAGACTCAAAGGCAGAATCTATAGCTTCTTGTTCTGCTTGGCTACGCAAAAAGTAGTTACATGGATATACCTCCGCCATCATTACATATCGGTAATTTTTACAGCGGATCATTTGATAGTTAATATCTATTAAATCTTCTGCTAGTTCTTCAAATAAATCCGGCTCTTGTTCCTCGTATTGTTGTTGTTTATTTTTATTTTTTTGGGATTTTTTAGCTAATTTATCTTCAAGCCCTTTCTTTGCAGCCATTGTTGTTTCGTTATTTCTCCAAAATTGAAATTGTGCGGGTATAATAGGTTGTTT
>NZ_JAVFVN010000558.1:0-551 GCF_030910085.1 Stenotrophomonas maltophilia group sp. RNC7
TGACAGAAGCGCTTGCGCAAATACGTTCCGTGCTGGGTCCCGACGGCTTCGATCCCGCACGCAGTCGTCACGTATTCAGACTTGCAATGTCGGACTATGGCGCCAACATCATTCTTCCCCATCTCGTGAAACAGTTGCGGCGAGCGGCGCCGGGAATTGATCTTTCCGTCGTTCAGTTAAGCAGGGAGGGAATGATCGCCGGAGTGGTTGACGGAAATATCGACATAGGACTGGGTGTATTTTCACAATTGCCTGCCCAGATTCTCGCCGAACACCTGTTATCGGACCAATATTCCTGCCTTGTTGATCGGAGGTCGCTTCCGTCACCAGACATAAAGCTGGAACTCGATGACTATCTCAATCGACCGCATGTGCTGGTGGCCGTGCATGGAGACGTCTCTACTGAAATCGACGAGGCCATCCACGCGGCCGGATTCAGTCGTCGTGTAGCGCTCGTGCTGCCACATTGGAGTGTCGCTCCAACAACAATCATGGGAACCGACCTCATTCTGACCGTCGCTGCGAGGAGCCTGGAAGCGATGCGAGGAAAC
>NZ_JAVFVN010000584.1:0-483 GCF_030910085.1 Stenotrophomonas maltophilia group sp. RNC7
GGGCTTCAAGCTGAGCTTCAAGCGACAGCGGAACGTGAACAGCCATCTGGTCACCGTCGAAGTCGGCGTTGAACGCCGTACAGACGAGCGGATGCAGCTGGATCGCCTTGCCTTCGATCAGGGTAGGCTCGAATGCCTGAATACCGAGACGGTGCAGCGTCGGAGCGCGGTTCAGGAGAACCGGATGCTCACGGATCACTTCGTCAAGGATATCCCAGACTTCCGGACGTTCCTTTTCAACCAGTTTCTTCGCCTGCTTGACGGTCGAGGAATAACCCTTGGCGTCGAGACGTGCGTAGATGAATGGTTTGAACAGTTCGAGCGCCATCTTCTTCGGCAGGCCGCACTGGTGCAGCTTCAGTTCCGGACCGGTCACGATGACCGCGCGGCCGGAATAGTCGACGCGCTTGCCGAGCAGGTTCTGACGGAAACGGCCCTGCTTGCCCTTGAGCATGTCGGAGAGCGACTTCAGCGGGCGCTTGT
>NZ_JAVFVN010000613.1:0-1331 GCF_030910085.1 Stenotrophomonas maltophilia group sp. RNC7
CAACAACAGAAGGCACGCCACCGCCACCATCAGACGCGACCCAATACTTGCGCCCAACGCTAGGCACGTAATTGTTGAACCCGTTGAACGCGTTTTCGGAAATGACCACCTTCATGAATGCCGCAGTTTGCTTTTTGACCATTATGTTGTTTATCGTGAACTTTGTTGCGTCAATTCTATTGAAAGTGTTTCCCACGATCCTGTGCAGCCCAGGGCGATCACCTGAGTTCGATATGTAGATATCTGATCCGCCCCAGTTCTTTTCGAAGTACACTCCTTCGCAATTTAGCCCCATTGATCCTTCATTCGGAGCGCCAAAAATAGCCAGCCCGTAGTCCGTGGACGCACCTGAACCGTTGCTTTCGAATGTTCCGCCTCTGATGTTCAGAGTAACTGGATTTACAAATGATGCCCCGACGTTGACGTTATTCGTAAAACGACTGCCAACAAAGTTGATGTCATTTGCATGGCTAGCACCATTTGATACGCCAGCGAAACCCGTGAGGCAGTCTATACAGTCTAGACCGATGTAAGTGACAGAGAAGCTATCTTGGTTGACTACCCCGGTTTGGAACCCCTTTACAATCACATCTTCAAAAATGAGACCTTGGCTTTGGTCAACCAAAACTCCAAAACCATCGCGCAAGGTGAGGCTATCACGCACGATACTGAAACCGCCGTGCTTTGCTCGCCCCAGTCCTGTTTGAATTTTCAGCACTGTTATCGGCCCGACGCCTTTAAGCACCGTCGTCCCTGCTCCATCCCCAACAATCTGAGTGCGAAAGTGTATATCGTCTTTATCAGCCGGAACACCGGGAGGGTAATTTGTCCCAGCATTGTCAAGTACCAATGTACTTGAAACGCCATATTCACCACGCGGCAACCACGCCTTAAGTCCAGTTGGCTTCATCTGATTAAGAAAAGTCTGAAGTTCAGTAGTGTAGTCGTTACTCATGCCGAATGCACCAAAGTCCCGAGCGCTTACTATGTCCTGAAATTTATCAGAAACAATGCGCACAACAGCGCCGGAGAATTTCCCGGAAAGATCGTCCTTAATCTTTGCAGAACTGATACCCATCGACGGAGTGGACGGCGTAAGAACATTTTTATCGGCAACGTCCGCGCGAAGCTCCCACCACGCGCCATCCGCAGACTGGAATGCAGCCGTCACTTTGCGCACAGACACATTATCAATAGAACACGCAACGGTCGCCTGCGCTTGGAAAGACACTCTTCCGTTAGACGGTGCAGCGGTCAAATAGTCGGTGTAAGTTCCGTTAGATGTTCTTTGTGTCCCAATTACTGCCGTGCCGTTGTAAGCCAAGCAAGGC
>NZ_JAVFVN010000657.1:0-525 GCF_030910085.1 Stenotrophomonas maltophilia group sp. RNC7
GGTCAGGTGTTGGAGGAGCAACATTGGGAGCGATCGTAGGAGCTATTAGTGGAGGTTTTATCACATTCAAAATAAATAAAAAACTATCTGAACAAAGCTTAAGGCAAGAATTGCAATTAAAGACCATTGAAAGAACTGATGAAATTATTCAAAAAATAGTTAATAGCATGCTAGAAATAAGAAATTTGATACACGACATTGAAACCGGTATATTGCTACATATTTCTTTAGAAACTATAGAAGAAATGAACTATAGTCTAGAGAGAGCACGCGCAAATTACTTTAGTAACATGTTATCATTATTTCATGAAATAAGTGTAAAAAAACCTATTTTTAAAGGTTTGGATGATATGTCTCTAAGCGAAAAAAATATAAACGTTTTACACACTAATATAAACCGAGATTTAAGAAATTATATAGAAAATATCAGATTAGCTTGTAAGAAAAGCAGAGATCAAATAAATGAAAACAATGTTAGAGGAAATGGGCATATGATAGCATATATAAAATGTCAAAATAATATAC
>NZ_JAVFVN010000005.1:0-506 GCF_030910085.1 Stenotrophomonas maltophilia group sp. RNC7
ATATATTATTATTATCCTTATGTCAAAGATAATTATCTTTTAAATGAATTTTTTTATTGAAAAGGGTTGCAACAAAAACGGTACTATGCTACAATTAAATTAACTTAAAGAATAATTTAATTACATAAAAGATTAATAATAGGTATCATATTACTAAGAAAATAAATAAAAAGGAGCTAGAGGAATGAAAGAATACATATTCAAAATTATATGGGTAGATGGAAAAATAACACGAACTAGGAAAGCTACACTCAATAAATTAAACGATGTGGCGCACAAAGAGTTTTATGAGAATGGAAATTATCTTTGTAACAGAGATATAGATACAATTGAGAAAATGGGATTTATAGATTTATATAATAAAAATGGAGATTGCATTCATATTGAGAAAATAAAATAAAAGAAGATGGAGGAATTAGGATGAAAAGGAAATATATTTGGGCTTACTTAGATGGTAAGAAACTTGTAGAAGTTATACAAGCCGCACTGGACAACAATATGACCGT
>NZ_JAVFVN010000033.1:0-398 GCF_030910085.1 Stenotrophomonas maltophilia group sp. RNC7
CGTTACACTGACAATGACAGATGAAGCGAAGCGTTCCTTACCGACGGCAAATCCTGTAGCGAATCTCTTCTTGGGATGCCTACGTTTAATTTCATGGGAGGCATCATCCACTACTTCCAGGAACTTGCACACATCCTTGTCCTTGATTTCCTTGCCAAGAATAATTTTTTCGATGACAGGGCGACAGAACCCGTTCAGATCGACCGTTTCAGCCGTTTCTATTGTATGATCGTCTATGACTCGATAGGGAGAATCGCCGCAAACCGCACCTTTCGTGATGCCTGCTTTGTGGTTCCATTCGTTCAGTTTCTCAGCGATCCAAGTCAGCAACTTCTCCTTGGGGACACTATGTTGTTCATCGAGCGCGACACACCCTCTCCCCCGGCGGGTTCGCTTGC
>NZ_JAVFVN010000047.1:0-545 GCF_030910085.1 Stenotrophomonas maltophilia group sp. RNC7
TGTAATTAATAAGGTGTTTGGAGATTTAGTATATGATAGGAAATCTAATTTGAACAAAGAGTATCAAATTTTTTCCAATGAATTATCAGTAAAAATGACCGAAAGATAGCACTTGAATAAATATAAAATTATACGAAGAAAAGTATTAGTGATAGAAGAGAGGTTTGAAAGTGAAAAAAAGGATTTTATTTATTGGACGAGGGGCATCTAAGCATAGCAAATTAGATGGGGGAGAATATGGAGCAAGACGAGTTAAAAACATGGTTGAAAATACAGTAGGTGTTAATAATATTGAATCAATAATTATAGAAAAACCAAAAGTCATGCAACGTATAAAAAATATGTTGCTGTTTCAGAGTTATGGTCATACAAAAACGATAAAAAAGAAAATTAAAAGTATAGACTATGATAATGTTCAATTAGCTTTTTTCAACGGCTCAATTTATGGGAAATATACAAAGATGATTGCTAAAAAAGGTATTAATGTTATGACGTTTTATCATAATGTTGAGCACAACTTTTACTTAGATAAGTTTAAAGCTACT
>NZ_JAVFVN010000291.1:0-75683 GCF_030910085.1 Stenotrophomonas maltophilia group sp. RNC7
GGGGGGGTGGGTTTTTGGGCGGGTGGTGGGCCCGATTGTGGTGGGTTTTTGGCGCGCGGGGGGGCGGGGCGCCGGCCCGGGCGCCCGAATGCATTTCCAACCGCCGGGGGGGGCGGGCCCCGCCGCTACCGGCTGAACCCACAGTCGCAGCGCGGATTTCGTACACTTCTGGGTCTTGTTCCCCACAGTCCAGGCCGATGCAACCCAACACCAAGCTGCCCAAGGTCGGTACCACGATCTTCACCGTGATGTCCCAGCTCGCCGCCGAACACGGCGCGGTCAACCTGGGCCAGGGTTTCCCGGACTTTTCAGCGCCGCAGCGCCTGATCGATGAGACGGCCAGGGCGATGGCCGCCGGGCTGAACCAGTACCCGCCGATGACCGGCGTAGCCCCGCTGCGCCAGGCCATCGCCCAGAAGGCGCTGGACTGCTACGGCGCGCAGGTGGATGCGGACAGCGAGATCACCGTCACCAGCGGCGGCACCGAGGCCATCTTCAACGCCATCCACGCCGTGGTGCGTGCGGGCGAGGAAGTGATCGTGCTCGACCCGGCCTACGACTGCTACGAGCCGGCGATCGACCTGGCCGGCGCCAAGGCGGTGCATGTGTCGCTCGATCCGCAGACTTTCGCCGTGGATTGGGATCGCGTGCGTGCAGCGATCTCCCCGCGCACCCGCATGTTGATCGTCAACACCCCGCACAATCCGTCCGGCGCGATGCTGTCGGCGCAGGACATGCAGGCGCTGGCCGAACTGCTGCGCGGCACGCAGATCTACCTGATTTCCGATGAAGTGTATGAGCACATCATCTACGACGGCCGTCGCCATGAGTCAGCGCTGCGCTACCCGGAACTGCGCGAGCGCGCGTTCGTGATCTCCAGCTTCGGCAAGACCTACCACTGCACCGGCTGGAAGATCGGCTATGCGATCGCCCCGCCGGCGCTGACCGCCGAGTTCCGCAAGGTGCACCAGTACAACACCTTCACCAGCTTCGGCCCGGCGCAGTACGGTTTCGCCGCGATGATCCGCGATGAGCCGGAACACCACCTGGAACTGGGCGCGTTCTACCAGGCCAAGCGCGACCGCTTCCGCGAGCAGCTGGCCAGCACCCGCCTGAAGGCGCTGCCGGTACCGGGCGGCTACTTCCAGCTGGTCGACTACTCGGCCATCAGTGACCTGCCGGACCATGAGTTCGTGAAGTGGCTGACCATCGAGAAGGGCGTGACCGCCATCCCGCTGTCGCCGTTCTATGAGACTCCGCCGGCCGGCCAGCGCCTGGTGCGCCTGTGCTTCGCCAAGAACGAAGCGACCATGGACGCGGCGATCGAACGCCTGCGCCTGCTGTGAGCGGAGGCATGGACATGCAGGACCTGCGCATTTCCCTCGTCCAGGGCGACACCCGCTGGCATGACCCGGCGGGCAACCGTGAGTACTACGGCGCGCTGCTGGCACCGCTGGCCGGCACCACCGACCTGGTGATCCTGCCGGAGACCTTCACCAGTGGCTTCTCCAACGAGGCCATTGCCCAGGCCGAAGGCATGGACGGCCCGACCGTGGCCTGGGTGCGCGAGCAGGCCAGGGCCTTGAACGCGGCGGTGATCGGCAGCGTGCAGCTGCGTGATGGCGAAGGCGTCTACAACCGCCTGCTGTTCGCCACGCCCGATGGCACGCTGGAGTACTACGACAAGCGCCACCTGTTCCGTTACGGCGGCGAGCACGAGCGTTATGCCGCCGGCCGTGAGCGCCTGAGCGTGGAATGGAAGGGCTGGCGGATCAATCCGCAGGTCTGCTACGACCTGCGCTTCCCGGTGTTCTGCCGCAACCGCTACAACGTCGAGCGTCCGCAGCAGCTGGACTTCGATCTGCAGATCTTCGTGGCCAACTGGCCGTCGGCGCGCGCCTATGCGTGGAAGACCCTGCTGCGCGCGCGCGCGATCGAGAACCTGTGTTTCGTGGCGGCGGTAAACCGCGTCGGCGTGGACGGCAACCAGCTGCACTACGCCGGCGACAGCGCGGTGATCGACTTCCTCGGCCAGCCGCAGGTGGAGATCCGCGAACGCGAACAGGTGGTGACCACCACCATCTCGGCCGATGCCCTGGCCGCACATCGCGCGCGCTTCCCGGCGATGCTCGATGCCGATGCTTTCCACCTGGACGAACAGGCCTGAGCCACGGCCTGAACAACGCCGCACCAGCGCGCGCGCCTGCATCCAACGTGCACGCGCGCGCTGCTAGATTCGCCGTCAGTCCGACCGAACTGGAAGTCCTGCCATGAACAAGCCTTTCGCCGTGCTGCTGGCCCTGTCTGCTGCAACGCTGGCCCCGGCTGCGCACGCTGCCGGCAATCTCGATTGCCAGCTGCGCTACAACCTGTCCGGCTGGTCGCTGATCTACAAGACCGCCTCCGGCAACGGCACCGTCACCTGCAGCAATGGCGCCAGCATGCCGGTACGTATCGAAGTGAAGGGCGGCGGCCTGACCGTGGGCAAGTCGAAGATCACCAATGGTCGTGGCAGCTTCACTGGCGCCGTCAGTGTCAACGAACTGCTGGGCACCTACGCCTCAGTTGGCGCGCATGCGGGTGCCGTGAAGTCCAGCAACGCGCAGGTGATGACCAAGGGTGACATCTCGCTGGCCCTGTCCGGTACCGGCAAGGGCTGGGACCTGGGCGTGGACGGCGCCGCCTTCACCATCAGCCGGCGCTGAGGCGCGCCGGCTCGGCAGTTCCCCAGCTGATGCGGATGTAGTGCTGTTCGGAGTCGCTCAACAGCCGTTCGACATCGAAACCATTTTTCAGCAATTGTGCGACCGCGTCTTCGACGAGCTGCTTGCTGGCCATTACATGGCTGAAGCCGAACACAATGTAGCGACGGCCATTTTCCGAGCCGGCCTGGATGGCGTTGTCGAGGTCGCGGTAGAACAGTTCGATCGGGCGCTTGGCGGCGTCAGCATTGGCGCGGGCCTGTTCGGCGGTGATGGTGATCATGGGCATCTGCCTTGGTTAGGACAGCGCGCACGATAGCCAGCGAATCAAAGCCGTTCCCGGAAGCCGCGCACAGTGCGCTCCATTTGCAGCAATTCCTAGGTCGCAGCGGGACGCCGCCGTTGCAGCCACAAGGCCAGCAGGCCACACACGATAACGGTCGGTGCCAGCATCTGCACTGCACCGACCAGCGCCATTGCCGCACCGATCAACAGGTAGTAGAGCAGGCCGAACAGCGCGCCTGCGCTGCCGAGACAGTGTGGATAGCTGCGCAGGGCCTGGCCGAGCACATTGGGAATGGCCAGGCCAAAACCCGTCACTACCGGCACCATCGCCACGACCAGGGCAGGGTGATCATGCAGCAGTGCCGCCAGCAAGCCTCCCGTCAGGACCAGTCGTGCGGCGATGCGGATGCGCGTGGTTGTGGCAACGCCTGCACGCAGCAGGCGGCCATTGCCCCATGCGCCCAGTGCCGAGCCCAGTGCCAGCACTGCGCCGCTGGCGCCGAACCAGACGGCTGGCCAGTGCAGACGCGCAAACACGAAGGGGCCGAGTACATACCAGCTGTACATCGCCACGTTGAACGCCGTCACCAGCAGCGCCTGTGACCAGATCCAGCGATCGCGCAGCAGTTGCCGCAGCAGCGGCAGCATGGGTGTGTGCGGGATATGTGCAGGGCGGCTTTCACGCAGGCCCGCCAGGCATGCGACTGCCAGCAGGGCAGCGATCAGCAGCAGGCCGGACTGTACGCCGACGTAGCCATGGGCGGCGACCAGCAGCGTGCCCAGTGCAAGGCCGATGGCCGGACTCAGGGCCAGGGCCATGCCGATCCAGGAGAATGCCTGCGCCAACGCCGGCCCCTGCAGATGGTCGCGCAGCACGGTCTGGGTGACCACCGAAGCGGCGGCGGCGCCGACCGCGGCCAGCGCTTGGGCCAGCAACACCGGGCCGAAGCTGCCAGCCAGCAGGCCGCCCAGTGCAGCCGCGGCAAAGACGCCGAGGCCACAGAGAAGGGCTGGGAGACGACCGATACGATCAGCCAGGCGCCCCCACAGCAGCACGCCTGCAGCGAAGCCGAACAGATACAGGCTCATGGCCTGGCTGGCGGTACCCGGCGGCAGGGCGAAGCGTTTGGCCAGATCGGCCAGGGCCGGGCTGTACAGGGTCTGCGCCAGCTGGGGAAACATCAGCAGCGCGATGGTGAGCAACAACAGGCGACGCGACATGCGGGCGCTCCACGAACAGGGCCGCGCATTGTGGTCGCGCCTGCAATGGCGCACTCTCTCCATCCTGTCATTGGATATATGAAATCGGACATGGCCTGGTTGCAGCCGGACACGCCCTTCGACGCTGATGCCTGGAGCGCTCCGGTGCTGGGGATCGCGGCGTCACTGGCGGATCACGATTCGGGTTGGCACCAGCATGCACGTGCGCAGCTGCTCTACACCCGGCAGGGCTGTACGCGCCTGACCTACGGTGATCGCATCAGCCTGCTGCCGCCTGCGCGCGCGGCGTGGATTCCGGGCGGGCTGCGCCATCGCGCGCAGATGCGCCAGGCGGTCGACTACCGTTCGTTGTACTTCGACGCCACCCTGTCGGCCCAGCTGCCCCGGCAACCGGCGATCATCGGCGTAGGTCCGCTGCTGCAGGCCTTGCTGGAGCCGATCGCGCAGGCACCATTCGACCATGACTGGCAATTGCCGCGCGCACACCATCAACTGGCGTTGTGCGTGCTGGAAATCGCCGCTGCACCGGTGGCGCCGATGGACCTGCCTTTGCCGCGTGATCCACGCATTGCACGTTGCCTGCCGCTGGCCGAACAGCTGCCGCCCGAACTGGGCGAGTTGGCCGAGCGCGCGGGTCTGAGCGTGCGCACCATTGGCCGGCTGATGCAACGTGATACCGGCATGGGCTATCAGGCCTGGCGCCAACAATGGCGCCTGATGCGGGCCATGGAGCTGCTGCTGCTCGGGCATCGCGTCGCGCATGTGGCGCAGGACACTGGCTTCTCCGCCGAGAGCCCGTTCATCGCCTTCTTCCGCAGCATGGCCGGCACCACGCCCGCCGCTTTCCGGCGCCACGCAAAAGGGGACGGAGGGGATTAAGTCGTTTTCGCCCCTTCGAGACATGGCGTGGCGAAAACGACTTAATCCCCTCCGTCCCCTTTTTAAAGAAAAACCCCGGCCTGGGCCGGGGTTTCTCATTTCAGCGTGGCCTGTGATCAGCCGCCGCGTGGGCCGCTACGGCGCGGGCCGCCCGGGCCGCGGTTGCCGCCGGGACCACGGTTGCCACCCGGACCGCCGGGGCCGCGATTGCCACCCGGCCCACGGTTGCCACCGCCCGGGCCGCGACCGCCCGGACGGGCGCCCTGTGCCGGCTTCGGGCTGCCATACGGGTTGAAACCCGGGGTTGCATGGTCGGACGGGAAGCTCGGGGCGTTGCCCGGATGACCGTACGGGTGCTTGTTGCCCTGGCCCTGCGAGCGGTTGCCGGCACCGGCCGGACGACCCTGGCCGCCTGCGCCGCCACGGCCTTCACCACCGAAACCGCCACGGCCCTGGCCGCCGGCGGCGCCCGGGCCCTTCGGCTTGCCGTACGGACGGCCCTGGCCGCCTGCACCCGGACCACGGGCACCCGGGCGTGCGCCCGGACCGGCGTTGCGATGGCCGCTCGGGCCGGTGCTCACGCCGTCCGGCACGTACCAGGTACGGAACGCGGCCGGGTTGCCTTCCGGCAGCGAGCGATCATTCTTCGGCGGGCGCTGCTTGAACGGCTTCTGCGACTGCTTGGCCGCCGCTTCACCGCTGACCGTCAGGCCGCCCTTGAAGCCGCCACCCTTGCCGCCGCGACCACGGCCGCGGTCTTCGCGGACGTTGTCGAAACGGCGCAGCTCGCGGCCTTCGTCGGCGGTGTTGTGGCCGTTGACGTAGGCGTTGCCACGGCCACCTTCGCGCACGCGCACGGTGGTCTTGGCGGCGCGGCGCTGGCCGATCACCGGCTGCAGCGTCAGTGCCGACGGTGCGCCTTCTTCCAGCTTCAGCTGGGCGCGCAGCGCTTCCACCTGAGCGGTGCCCAGTTCCACCGAATGGCCACGGGCCAGTTCGCGCGGCAGGCTCACCTTGCCATAGCGGGTGCGCTTCAGGCGGCTGACCTGGCAGCCCTGCGATTCCCACAGGCGGCGCACTTCGCGGTTGCGGCCTTCCTTCACCACGACGCGGAACCAGTCGTGGGAATCGGTGCCGCCGATGCGTTCGATCTCATCAAACTTGGCCGGACCGTCTTCCAGTGCGACGCCACGGCTGAGGCGGTCGACGATGGCGTCGGAGACCTTTTCCTCGCCTTCCGGTGCACGCACGCGCACCACGTACTCGCGCTCGACCTCGAACGACGGGTGCATCATGGCGTTGGCCAGCTCACCGTCGGTGGTGGCCAGCAGCAGGCCGGTGGTGTTGATGTCCAGGCGGCCGATTGCGATCCAGCGCGCGCCCTTCAGCGGCGGCAGCGACTCGAACACGGTCGGGCGGCCTTCGGGATCTTCGCGGGTGGTCACCTGGCCTTCCGGCTTGTTGTAGACCAGCACGCGCGACGGCTCGGCCAGGGCAGTGGCGACGAAGCCACGGCCATCCAGTTCGATCCTGTCGCCGCTCTTGACCGACATGCCGGTCTGCGCGACTTCACCGTTGACCTTGACCAGGCCTTCGGCGATGCGCTGTTCCAGCGCGCGGCGCGAGCCGAGGCCGGCCTGGGCCAGCACCTTGTGCAGGCGCTCTTCCAGCTTGAACTGTTCGGAGGTGGCTTCGCGCTTCAGCGAGAGCTTGTTACGGGGGGTGTCACTCATCAGTTTTGCTCCGGCCGACGGTTTCGAGGTCGGCCTCTGGTTCGGAATCGGCTTGGTCAACAGCCACGGTCGTCATCGCGACGGCGTTGTCTTCGCGTTCGTTCACTGGCACCGCGCGCTCGCCCGGCGCGGAATCGGGGTGCCCATCATCGAGGGGCGAAGGTGCTTGCTCATCGGAGGCCGATGCAGGGGCTGCATTGGCGGAATCGGGGGTATCACCGCCGGCCAGGCCGGCGTCATCGTTCGCGGCAACGCCATCGGCGCCGGCCGAGATGTCCGGGCCCTCGGCACCGGCCACGGCCGGTGCATCACGGTCCAGGGCCAGCTGCGGTTCCAGCTCACCCAGGTCCTTCAGTTCCGACAGCGGCGGCAGTTCGTCCAGCCGCTTCAGCCCGAAGTAGTCCAGGAAGCCCTTGGTGGTGCCGAACAGCGCTGGCTTGCCGGGCACGTCGCGGTGGCCGACCACGCGGATCCATTCGCGTTCTTCCAGCGCCTGGATGATATTGCTGCTGACCGCCACGCCGCGCACCTGCTCGATCTCGCCGCGGGTGATCGGCTGCCGGTAGGCGATCAGCGCCAGGGTTTCCAGGGTGGCACGGGTGTAGCGGGTCTTGCGTTCGGTCCACAGCCGGCTGATCCAGCCATGTACTTCGCTGGTGACCTGGTAGCGGAAGCCGGAGGCGACCTCGACCAGTTCCACGCCACGACCTTCGCAGGCCTCGCGCAGGCGCTCCAGCGCACGTTCGATGCTGCCCGGCGGTGCCGGTTCCTCTTCCGGGAACAGGTCCTTCAGCTGGGCCAGGGTGAGTGGCTGGCTGGAGGCCAGCAGGGCACCCTCGACAATGCGGTCGATCAGCGATTGATCCATCGGCAGTCAGCGCTCACTCGTTGGCATTGGCGGCGTCGTTGTCGTCGAACTCGCTGCTGAACTGCAGCGGCGCGTTGGTGTTTCCAGCGGCCAGCGACTTCACGTAGATCGGCGCCAGCGGTTCTTCCTGGACGATGTCCAGCAACTGTTCCTTGGCCAGTTCCAGCACCGCCAGGAACGTGACCAGCACGCCCAGCTTGCCTTCTTCGGCGGTGAACAGCCCTTCAAAGCGATAGAACTTGCCGTCTTCCAGGCGTCCCAGTACTTCGCCCATGCGTTGCCGCACGCTCAGTGCTTCGCGCTTGATGGCGTGGCCGCTGAACAGCTCGGCGCGCTTGAGCACGTCGTGCAGGGCCAGCAGCATTTCCTTCAGGTCCACCGGCGGCGGCAGCTTCACCGTGGCGCGTTCGGGCATGAAGGCATGCGCCACCGTGGTGTCGCGGTCCTGGCGGGGCAGGGCGTCGATGTCCTCGGCGGCCTGCTTGAAACGTTCGTACTCCTGCAGCCGGCGCACCAGCTCGGCGCGCGGGTCGGCCTCATCGCCTTCCTCGCTGACCGGGCGCGGCAGCAGCATCCGCGACTTCACCTCGGCCAGGATCGCGGCCATCACCAGGTACTCGGCCGCCAGCTCGAAGCGCAGCTCGCGCATCACGGTGATGTATTCCACGTACTGCCGGGTGATTTCGGCCACGGGAATGTCCAGCACATCCAGGTTCTGGCGGCGGATCAGGTACAGCAGCAGGTCCAGCGGGCCTTCGAAGGCGTCCAGGATGACTTCCAGCGCGTCCGGCGGGATGTACAGGTCCTGCGGGATCTGCAGGACCGGTTGCCCATGCACCACGGCCAGCGGCATTTCCTGCTGCTGGGGGGCGGGCGGCCGGGTTGGCGGGTTCGCGTCGAGCGCGAGTTCGGAAGTCATCTAATGGACATCAGGATTGCAACGGACCAGTCGCGGCACCGGGTTCGCCGGGCCAACGCCACGGAGCCCCAGGGCACCAGACACGCCGGGATCGGCGCGATTCCACACATATCAAACAGCAGGACGCGCCGCAGTAAACGGCAGCGACAGAACTACGGGGAGGTCGTCTACGTGGCCCGGCCAGGTGGTCCGGTTTGAAGCAGCGGATCTGTCGCCGGGGGCTGCGTGGCCGCAGAATCCGACGGGCTGCTGCATCCAGCCACGTGCAATGGAGTCTAGGGTAAGCCTTTGCTGCGCCAGTGTCCAGCCGGACCGGGGCAGGGGCTGCATTGGCTAGAATCGGCGGACCCGACAACGCAAGCGAGGAAATGCCGGTGTGGTATGTGATCGAAGGGTATGACGGCCAGGATGTGCTGGCGCAGCGGCTGCAGGCGCGGCCGGAGCATCTGGCGCGGCTGCATGCGCTGCGCGACGCGGGACGCTTGCTGCTGGCCGGGCCGTGCCCGGCGGTGGACAGTGAAGACCCGGGCCCGGCCGGTTTCAGCGGTTCGGTGGTGATCGCGCAGTTCGAGTCGCTGCCGCAGGCCCAGGCCTGGGCCGATGCCGACCCGTACGTGGCTGCAGGCGTCTACACCCGCGTGCAGGTCCGCCCGTTCCGCAAGGTGCTGCCGTGAACGCGGAACGGATCGAGCGGATCCGTGATGCGCTGCAGCAGGCGCTGGCGCCGAGCGTGCTGGAGATCGAGGACGACAGCCATCGTCACGCCGGCCATGCCGGTGCGCGCGACGGGCGCGGCCATTTCAACGTGCATGTGGTCAGTGAGCGCTTCGCAGGGCTGGCTCCATTGGCCCGACATCGCGCGGTCTATGCCGCGCTGGGGTCGATGATGGAGACCGATATCCACGCGCTGTCCATCCGCGCACAGACCCCGTCAGAACAGGGCTGAGTCCTTGTCCCGCACTGTCCTGGCCGGTCCCTGCGGGCCTGGCCACGGACAGATTTTCATGTCCATTTCGGGACATTCGCCTAACGGACTGTTTACAAGCCTGGATGGAAACGCTTACATTCCGCGCCAATGCTGGTAGGTCCAAGCCGTGGAGGGCGGCTTCGTGAACAAGGCAGCTATCACAATCAAAGACGTCGCACGCGAAGCCCGGGTCTCCGTGGCCACGGTTTCCCGCGCGCTCAACGGGCATGAAAATGTCGCCGAACCGGTCCGCCAGCTTGTGCTGGAGGTGGCCGCACGGCTGCGTTACACCCCGCACGCCGCCGCCCGCAGCCTGAGCAGCCGCCGCACCAATACGGTGGGCGTGGTGCTGCCTGACCTGTACGGCGAGTTCTTCTCCGAGCTGATGCGCGGCATTGACGGGGTGGCCCGCAACCGCCGCCAGCACCTGCTGGTGTCCAGCTACCACGGTGACCAGGAACAGCAGGGCGCCGCCCTGCGTGCCATGCGCGGCCGCGTCGACGGCCTGCTGGTGCTTTCGCCCTATGCCGAGAGTCCGGGCTTCCTGACCGACAACCTGCCGCAGTCGTTGCCGACGGTGTTGATCAACACCTATCTGCCCGGGCAGGACCACCCGGTGCTGAGCATCGACGACCACGCCGGCGCGATGGCGATGACCCGCCACCTGCTGGATGCCGGCCACCGCCGCATTGCCTTCATTTCTGGTCCGGACCTCAACTTCGACGCGCGCGAGCGCCTGCGCGGCTTCCGTGACGCGCTGGCGGCTTCTGGCGGTGGCGCCGAAGGCATCGAGTTGCCCGGTGATTTCGACGAAGCTTCCGGCCATCGTGCCGGTCAGGAGTTGCTGGCAGCCGGAGCGCTGCCCGATGCCGTATTCGCCGCCAACGACATGATGGCCCTGGGCTGCCTGTATGCGTTCACGCAGGCAGGGGTCCGTGTGCCGGCCGATGTGGCCCTGGCGGGTTTCGATGACATTCCACTGGCGCGTTTCGTCCACCCGTCGCTGACCACCATGCAGGTCAGCATCGCCGAGCTCGGCGACCGGGCCATGACGCGCCTGATGCAGTTGATGGACGGCACCTCCACGGATGGGGCAGGGGACAAGCAGACCCTGGTTCCCCGCTTGATTGTTCGCGATTCCACCACTCCGCCATCCGGCCGTTGAAGCCAGAGGCGTTTCTTCTTTTTTTTGACTGATCGCAGGGACCGCGCAAGCGGTTACCGCCACCCGGAGATTGAGTTGATGATGCATACCACCTTCCGCATGCCGGCGCGCCGGCTGCTGAGCACCGCTCTGGTCAGCTGCCTGATGCTGGCTGCCGCCCCGAACGCCATGGCGCAGTCGGCCAACGCCAGCCTGCGCGGCCAGGTTGCCGGTGCCCAGGCCGGCACCGAAGTGACCGCCACCAACGTGGCCACCGGTACCGTCCGCCGTGGCACCATCCGCGCCGACGGCAGCTACTCGCTGATGGGCCTTGATCCGGGCACGTACAACGTGGTCGCCAACGGCCAGACCCAGAAGGTCACCGTCACCGTGGCTTCGACCGCGACGCTGAACTTCGCTGGCGCAGCCAGCAGCACCCCGGGCTCGACCGCGGCCACCAACCTGGACACCGTCAACGTTGTTGCGCCGACCCTGCTGCAGGAAGTGCGCACCTCCGAAGTTGGCAAGACCGTCAGCCTGCAGCAGATCCAGACCACCCCGCAGGTGTCGCGCAACTTCCTGGAGTTCGCTGACGCGGTGCCGGGCCTGATCTTCACCCGCGATGCCAAGGGCAACACCTCGCTGCGCGGCGGCGCCACCAATGCAGATGGCACCAACGTCTACATCGACGGCGTGGGCCAGAAGAGCTACGTCAAGGGTGGCGGCGTGGCCGGCCAGTCCGGCAGCGCCGGTAACCCGTTCCCGCAGCTGGCCATCGGCGAATACAAGGTCATCAGCGGCAATTACAAGGCAGAGTATGGCCAGGTGTCGAGCGCCGCAGTGACGGCTGCGACCAAGTCCGGTACCAATGAGTTCAAGGGTGAGGCGTTCTACCGCTACACCGATGAAGACATGCGTGCCAAGACCCCGGCCGAGCGCCAGGGCGGCAAGGAGAAGATGGTCTCGGCCGAGAAGGAATACGGCTTCGCCCTGGGCGGCCCGATCATCCAGGACAAGGCGCACTTCTTCGTGACCTACGAAGCCAAGCGCTTCGACCTGCCGGTCACCATCGCGCCGGATGGCGCGGTCACCGGCGCTGCCGGCCTGCTGCCGCCGGCCGGTGCCGCCGGCCTCGGCCCGGCCAGCCAGCCGTTCCAGCAGGATCTGATCTTCGGCAAGATCGACTTCGAGCCGACCGACAACGACCGCATCGAGCTGACCTTCCAGGACCGCGACGAAACCCAGTCGCAGTTCAGTGGCCAGACCTCGCCGGAAGCCGGCCGTGAAGTGGTCAACACCGACCGTCGTTATGCCCTGCGCTGGAACCACAGTGGTGAGCGCTACTACAACGAGTTGATGGTCACCCACGAAGACTCGTTCAACAACCCGACCCCGCTGACGCTGGCCAACGGCATCACCTACACCGCACCGGACGGCCCCGAAGACCGCACGATCGTGAAGATCGGTGGCGCCTCGGCACTGGATTCGCAGGTGAAGGGCCAGAAGGGCTGGTCGATCGAAGACAACCTGACCCTGGATGGCATCCAGTGGGCCGGTGACCACACCATCAAGATGGGCGTGAAGTACAAGGCGATCGATCTGTACGCATCCGATGCGGCGCAGATCAATCCGACCTTCACCTACTCGCTGGGCGATCCGGACTTCCCCGATTCCATTCCGTACAAGGCGCAGTTCGTCAAGCCGGTGACCGGCGTGACCGGCGTGTCCGGTGAAGTGCGTTCGAAGTCCAAGCAGTACGGCGTGTTCATCCAGGACGACTGGCAGGTCAACGATCACCTGCAGCTGAACATCGGCCTGCGCTGGGACTACGAAAAGACCCCGTCCTATCTGGACTTCGTGACCCCGCAGCAGGTGGTCGACGCCATCTATTCGCAGGATCCGCGCGCCCCCGCTGGCCAGACCTATGCCGATTCGCTGGCACTGGGCGGCCTGGACATCAGCGACTACATCAGCAACGGCCACAACCGCAAGGCGTTCAAGGACGCCTGGCAGCCGCGCCTGGGCTTCTCGTATGACATCAACGCCGACGAGCAGCACGTGATCCACGGTGGTGCCGGCCGTTCCTACGACCGTGACCTGTTCGACAACCTGCAGCTGGAAACCACCAAGCTGGCCCTGCCGCAGCCGACCATCTACTTCCGCAATCCGGCCACCGGCGCCTGCATCAACGGCCAGGCCGCCTGCTATGACTGGAACCCGAACCTGCTCAACGGGATCGGCAACCTGCAGGCCCTGGTCGGCGCGACCAGCAATGCCGGCCTGGAAGTGGACCTGCTGAACAACAAGCTGAAGGCGCCGTACTCGGATCAGTTCAGCCTGGGCATGAGCAACCAGATCGGCGACTGGCTGACCGACGCCACCATTGCTCGCACCCTGAGCTACGACGGCTTCGCCTTCACCCTGGGCAACCGCTACCCGACCGGCCAGTTCTTCGATGATCCGCGCCTGTGTGGTGGCACCTCCCCGGGCCTGAGCCAGGCCTGGAGCTGCAACGTGCCGGGCTTCGGCAGCCTGATCATCGGCCAGCAGGGCATCAAGACCCGTGCCACCCAGGTCCTGTTGTCGGCACAGAAGCCGTTCACCAAGGAAAGCGGCTGGGGCACCTCGATCGCCTACACCTGGACCACCGCGCGCCACAACCGCGACATCAACGAGAAGTATGCGTTCGATCGCGGCCTGATCGGTGACTACCCGACCATCCGCTCCAACGGCGCACCGCGCCACCGCCTGGTGGTGACCGGTTCGTACGCGGGCTTCTGGGGCATCACCTTCGGCGGCAAGATCACCCTGGCCACCCCGACCGCCGTCAACGACTGGTACCCGGTGATGCAGGCCAGCGGCTACACCCTGCCGACCCCGCAGGCGGCCGTGCCCAACGCAACCGGCAAGTTCCTGGTGGGTGGCAAGATCTTCGGCTACCGTTCGGTCGACCTGCAGGCGACGAAGACGTTCAAGCTGGCGGGCAACACCGAGCTGTACGCCCGTCTGGACATCATCAACGTGTTCAACTTCGACAACTTCTCCACCTACAACTACGTCAAGACCAACGGCAAGCTGCAGGCCAGCTACAACGAGACCGGCGACATCATCGGCACTCCGCGCCAGGTGAAGGCCGAGGTGGGCTTCCGCTTCTAAGCGGCGCCGCCTGCTGCTGTATCCGATGCCGCCGGTCCGCCGGCGGCATCGATTGTGTGAGAACGGCAATGGCCGGCCCCGTGCCGGTCCATTGCCCACGCCGCTGCCGGGCAGGGGGGGGCAGCGGCGTGGGCAATGATCGCGGTGTCAAACCACGTTTTTCGTGGTTTTTTAAGAGCGCATCTTGTAAACGATTTCAGATCATTGGACGGTATGCTTTCCCATCGATCAGACCACCGGAGGAACCGCGCCATGCAGGCACGCCATCTGTTGTCCGCCGCAATGCTGTGCTTGGCGGTGGCCGCCTGCCAGCCGGCCCAGCAGGAACCTGCCAAGCCGCGCCCGCCGGTGATCCTGATCGAGGCCGATGCACCGCCGCGGCCGATGAAGCCGGAGTTGCCGCCGCTGTTCGATGACATCGAGCGCCGCACCTTCCAGTTCTTCTGGGACACCACCAACGAGATCAATGGTCTGACCCCGGATCGCTATCCGTCGCGGCCATTCGCCAGCATCGCGTCGGTGGGTTTCGCGCTGACCGCGTATCCGATCGGCATCGAGAACGGTTGGGTCAGCCGCAACCAGGCGATCGACCGGACCCTGACCACGCTGAAGTTCTTCCGCGACGTGCCGATGGGCCAGCAGCGCACCGGCAAGGCGGGCTACAAGGGTTTCTACTATCACTTCCTGGACATGCAGGAAGGCCGTCGCTACGACAGCTGGGTCGAACTGTCCTCGGTGGATACCGCACTGCTGATGATGGGCGTGCTGTTCGCGCAGTCGTACTACGACGGTGACGATCCGCGCGAAAAGGAAATCCGCCAGATCGCCGATACCTTGTACAAGAAGGTCGACTGGCCGTGGCTGCAGCAGCGTGCACCGCTGATCTCGATGGGCTGGTTCCCGGAGAGCGGCTTCATCGACCACGACTGGATGGGCTACAACGAGGCGATGATGGTCTACATCCTCGCCCTGGGCTCGCCCACGCACCCGGTCAGCCCGGACGCGTGGACGGTGTGGACGCGCACCTATGACAACGACTGGGGTGTCTACCAGGGCCAGGAATACCTGTCCTTCGGCCCGCTGTTCGGCCACCAGTACAGCCACGTCTGGATCGATTTCCGCGATATCCAGGACGCGTACATGCGCGAGCGCGGCAGCACCTATTTCCTCAACAGCCGCTCGGCCGCGCTGGCCCAGCGCGAGTACGCCATCGCCAACCCGATGCAGTGGAAGGACTATGGCGAGAACGTGTGGGGCCTGACCGCCAGCGATGGCCCGCAGAACACCACGCAGGAGTACCGCGGCGAACAGCGCCAGTTCCGCCACTACTCCTCGCGCGGCGCCGGCCTGCGCGAGAACTTCGATGACGGCACCATTGCCCCGACTGCGGCAATCGCCTCGGTGGTGTTCGCGCCCGAGCAGGTGATCCCGGCCACGCTGGAAATGCACAAACGCTACGGCGACTACATCTATTCCAGCTACGGCTTCCTGGATTCGTTCAATCCCAGCTTCAACTACGACATCCCGATCAAGACCGGTCGCCTGGTGCCGGATCGCGGCTGGGTCGCCAGCGACTACATCGCCATCGACCAGGGGCCGATCCTGACCATGATCGCCAACTACCGCAACGACTTCGTCTGGGAAGTGATGAAGAAGAATCCGTACATCCGCAAGGGCCTGGAGCGGGCCGGATTCAGCGGTGGCTGGCTGGCGCCGGAAGGGTCGTTCCAGCCGCTGGAACTGCAGAAGGACGAAAAGGCCGCGGCAGCACGCGCGGTGGGTATCGCCGAATCACGCGCGGCTGCCGCGCAGGAACAGAAGAACAATGCCAACCGCACCACAGGCCAGGGCAAGTAACCCGATGCCGAACTGGATCGACCGCCTGCGCCGCTGGGCGCTGCCTGCCCTGGCCGCCCTGGCCGTGGCCGGCTGCGCCCGCACCGAACCGGGCACCACCACCGTGCGCTTCTGGGCGATGGGCCGCGAAGCCGAGGTGGTCAGCGAGCTGATCCACGAGTTCGAGGCCGAGAATCCCGGCATCAAGGTGGATGTGCAGAACATCCCGTGGACCGCCGCGCACGAAAAGCTGCTGACCGCGTTCGCCGCCGATGGCCTGCCGGACGTGTGCCAGCTCGGCAACACCTGGGTGCCGGAGTTCGCCGAACTCGATGCATTGACCCCGCTGCAGCCGTTCGTGCAGCGCTCCACTGTGGTCGATCCGAAAGATTACTTCCAGGGCATCTGGGATACCAACGTGATCCACGGTGAGCTGGTCGGCGTGCCGTGGTACGTCGATACGCGCCTGATCTACTACCGCAAGGACCTGCTGGCCAAGGCCGGCTACGACCACCCGCCGCGTACCTGGGCCGAGTGGGACGAGCAGATGGCGGCGATCAAGCGCATGCAGGGTCCGAACCGCTACGCGGTGCTGATGCCGATCAACGAGTTCGAGCAGCAGCTGTCGCTGGCCCTGCAGCAGCCCGACCCGCTGCTGCGCGACGACGATACCCGTGGCAATTTCGCCAGCCCGGGATTCCGCCGCACGCTGTCCTTCTACGCCAACATGTTCGAGCAGGGCTGGGCGCCGAAGATGTCCGAGACGCAGATCTCCAACGTCTGGGATGAATTCTTCCGCGGCTTCAACGTGTTCTACATCTCCGGCCCCTGGAACATCCGCGAGTTCAAGAAACTGCAGCCGAAGGAACTGGAAGGACAGTGGGGCACCGCTGCGCTGCCGGGGCCCGACGGTCCGGGCGCGGGCATCGCCGGTGGCACCAGCCTGGTGATCTTCCGCAAGTCGCAGCAGAAGGAGGCGTCCTGGAAGCTGATCGAATTCCTGTCGCGCCCGCAGATCCAGGCACGCTTCCATTCGATCATCGGCGACCTGCCGCCACGCCGCAGCGCCTGGAACGCGCCGTCGCTGGCCAACGACCCGCTGGCCGCCGCGTTCCGCGATCAGCTGGAGCGGGTCAAGCCGACGCCGAAGGTGCTCGAATGGGAGCGCATCGTGCAGGAAATGCGCATTGTCACCGAGAAGGTGGTGCGCGGTGGCCTGCCGCAGGACAAGGCCGTGGCCGAACTGGACCAGCGCGTGGACAAGGTGCTGGCCAAGCGCCGCTGGATGCATGAACAACAACGCCTGCAGGAGCGCGCGCCGTCGCCGCAATCGAGCAGCGCAGTGGCCGCCGGGAGCGCGCAATGAAACGTACTTCGCTGGCCGGCTGGATCTTCGCCGGCCCCTCGCTGATCGTGCTGGGCGTGTTCTTCGGCCTGCCGGTCGCCTCGGCGCTGGCGCTGAGCGTGACCGACTTCGACCTCTATGCACTGGCCGACAGCAGCAACCTGCGCTTCGTCGGCCTGGGCAACTACATCGACCTGCTGCAGACGCCGATGTTCTGGAAGTCGCTGTGGAATACCACCTACTTCGTGCTGATCGGCGTACCGTTGTCGATCGGTGTGTCGCTGGGCGCGGCCATGCTGCTCAACGCACCGGCCGCCCGCTTCAAGGCCCTGTTCCGTACGGCACTGTTCGCGCCGGTGGTGACCACGCTGGTGGCGGTGGCGGTGATCTGGCGCTACCTGTTCCATACCAGCTATGGACTGGTGAACTACGGGCTGGGCCACCTGGGCATCAGTCCGATCGACTGGCTGGGTGATCCCAACTGGGCGATGCCGACCATCATGCTGTTCGCGGTGTGGAAGAACTTCGGCTACAACATGGTGATCTTCCTCGCCGGCCTGCAGGCGATCCCGCATGACCTGTACGAAGCCGCGCGCATCGACGGCGCTTCGCGCTGGAAGCAGTTCCTGCACATCACCCTGCCGATGCTCGGCCCGGTACTGCTGGTGGTCGGCGTGATCACCGTGTCCGGCTATTTCCAGCTGTTCGCCGAGCCGTATGTCATGACCCGCGGCGATCCGCTGCAGAGCACCGTCAGCGTGCTGTATTTCATGTTCGAGGAAGGCTTCAAGTGGTGGAACCTGGGGCGCGCCTCCGCGGTGGCGTTCCTGCTGTTCCTGATCATCCTGGCGGTGACCACCGTGATGCTGCGTTTCGGCCGCAAGAGGCAGTTGGTATGAGTCGTGAAATCGGCCAGTCGCGCTGGTATCCGTGGATGATCAATGGTGCGTTGCTGGTGCTGGCCCTGGTCAGCCTTGCACCGCTGCTGTGGATGCTCTCGGTCTCGTTCATGCCGCAGGGCGAGGCCAGTCATTTCCCGCCGCCACTGCTGCCTTCGAGCATCACCACGCACAACTACCACGAGCTGTTCGCGCGCACCGGCATGGGCGGCAACTTCGCCAACAGCCTGCTGGTGTCGCTGGCTATCACGCTGGGTTCGCTGCTGCTCAACACCATGGCCGGCTACGCCTTCGCCAAGCTCAACTTCGTTGGCCGCGAGCGCCTGTTCCAGGTGCTGATGGCAGCGCTGGTGATCCCGGCGCAGGTGGCGATGCTGCCGCTGTTCCTGCTGATGAAGCAGCTGGGCCTGGTCAACAGCTTTGGCGGCGTGATCGTGCCAGCGCTGGCCAGCGTGTTCGGCATCTTCCTGGTGCGCCAGTACGCGCGTTCGATCCCGGACGAGCTGCTTGAAGCGGCCCGCATAGACGGCGCGGGTGAGCTGCGCATCTTCTTCCAGATCGTGCTGCCGATGCTCAAGCCGGTACTGGTGACCCTGGCGATCTTCACCTTCATGGGTGCATGGAACGATTTCATGTGGCCGCTGATCGTGTTGACCGACCAGGAGCACTACACTTTGCCGGTGGCGCTGGCCACCCTCTCGCGCGAGCACATCATGGACGTGGAAATGATGATGGCTGGCGCGGTGGTCACCGTGGTTCCGGTGCTGGCACTGTTCCTGGTGCTGCAGCGGTACTACATCCAAGGTCTGTTGCTGGGGAGCGTCAAGGGATGAAGCGAGCGATCGCCGTTGGACTGGGCCTGTTGTGGACTTCCCTGGCGATCGCCGCACCACCGGCACTGCCGGCGCCGAAGGTACTGGACGATTTCGACGACATCGGCGCCTGGAAGCTGGTGCTGTCAGACCAGATCAGCGGTTCGCTGCGGCCGGTGAGCGGTGCCGGTGGCGGCCGCGCGCTGTGCCTGGACTACGATTTCCACAAGGTGTCGGGCTACGTCGGCATCCGCCGCGCGCTGGGTATCGAGTACCCGGCCAACTACCGCTTCGGCTTCCAGCTGCGGGGAGATTCGCCGGGCAACGACCTGCAGTTCAAGCTGATCGATGCCAGCGGCGATAATGTCTGGTGGGTCAACCGTCCGGGCTACAGCTTCCCCAAGGCGTGGACGCCGGTCGAATACCGCCGTCGCCAGATCGACAAGGCATGGGGGCCATCGCCGGAGAAGGAGATGGCGCGCAGCGCTGCGGTCGAGTTCACGATCTACAGCAAGGTCGGCGGCCGCGGCACGGTGTGCTTCGACAAGCTGACCCTGCAGGGCCTGCCGCCGCAGGATGATTCGGCGCTGGTGCCATCGGTGATCGCCGACACCGCCACCGCGCTGCAGGACCGGATGATTGACGGAAAGAGCGATACGTTCTGGATCAGTGGCGGGGTCAAGCAGCAGACCATCAGCCTGGACCTGCACAAGAGCCGCGAGATCGGCGGTGCGGTGATTGACTGGCTGCCGAACCTGGAAGCCAATCGCTACACCGTGCGTACGTCCGAGGATGGCCGGGACTGGCGCACCGTGCGCGAGGTGACCGGCGGTGCGGGCGGCCGCGACTGGCTGGCGCTGCCGGATACCGACGCGCGCTACGTGCGCTTCGATCTGCACGATGGCCCGAACTGGCGCTATGGCATCCGTGACATCACGCTCAAGCCGCTGGCGTTCGCGGCCACGCCGAACGCATTCCTGTCCTCGGTGGCGGCCGACCTGCCGCGCGGCTTGCTGCCGCGTGCATATGTGGGCGAACAGCCGTACTGGACGCTGCTCGGCCTCGATGGCGGCCAGGAGCAGGCACTGATCAGCGAGGACGGTGCGCTGGAACCGGCCAAGGGCAGTTTCAGCATCGAGCCGTTCATCCGCGTGGACGGCAAGTTGCTGGACTGGTCGACGGTGGCCATCACCCAGTCGCTGCAGGATCGCTACCTGCCCATCGCCAATGTCGACTGGGTGCATGAGAAGGCCGGCCTGGCGGTAACCAGCTTCGTGCAGGGCACGCCGGAGCGCGCGCAGCTGATCGGCCGCTACCGGTTGAGCAATCCGGACAAGGTGGCGCACGAGTACACCCTGGCGCTGGCGATCCGGCCGTGGCAGGTGAACCCGCCGACCCAGTTCCTCAATACCGTCGGCGGCTTCAGTCGCATCGATGCGCTGGATGTGGGCGAACAGCTGGTGCGCATCAACGGTGAGCCGCGCATCTATCCGTTGCAGGTGCCGGATGCGCGCTTCGCCAGCACGTTCGATGGCAAGCTCGACGCGATGCATCTGGCCTCCGGGAAATACCCGGCCAGCACGGCGGTGAAGGACAGCACCGGCATGGCGTCCGGTGCGCTGCTGTATACGATCAAGCTGGAGCCTGGCCAGAGCCGAGAAGTGGCGGTGGTGTTGCCACAGACCGGAGGCTGGGCGCCGCAGGCGCTGGATGTGGCCAAGGCGCAGGCACAGGTCGCAGAGCAGTGGCGGCAGAAGCTGGGGGTGGTCTCGTTGCAGGTACCGGCTGCGGGCCAGGCACTGGTCGATACCCTGCGCACCGCCGTGGCGCACATGCTGATCTCGCGGGTCGGCCCGCGCCTGCAGCCGGGCACGCGCTCGTACGCACGCAGCTGGATCCGCGATGGCGCGATGATTTCCGAAGGCCTGCTGCGCATGGGCCGCAGCGACGCGGTACGTGACTACATCAACTGGTATGCGCCGTTCCAGTTCGAGAACGGCAAGGTGCCGTGCTGTGTCGATGCGCGCGGCAGCGACCCGGTGCCGGAGAATGACAGCCACGGCGAACTGATCTACAGCATCGCCGAGTACGGGCGTTACACCGGCGACAGCACCTTTGCCGAGCTGATGTGGCCGCACGTGCAGGGCGCTTACAGCTACATGGAGCAGCTGCGTGCCAGCGAGCGTACCGAAGAGAACCGTGCGCGCAACCCGGCCTTCTACGGGATGATGCCGGCCTCGATCAGCCACGAAGGCTATTCGGCCAAGCCGATGCATTCGTATTGGGACAATTTCTGGGCGTTGCGCGGCTACAAGGATGCGGCATCGCTGGCGGCCCAGCTGGGCAAGGTCGAAGCCATGCAGATTGCCGAATCGCGTGACCAGTTCCGTGATGACCTGCAGGCCTCGCTGCTGTCGGCGATGCAGCAGCACAACATCGATTACCTGCCGGGCTCGGCCGAGCTGGGCGATTTCGATGCGACCTCGACCACCATTGCGCTGGCTCCGGGCGGTGAACAGGGGCGCCTTCCGCAGCAGGCGCTCGATGCCACTTTCGAGCGCTACTGGAAGGAATTCGTGGCCCGTCGGGACGGCAAGCGCGAGTGGAAGGACTACACGCCCTACGAGTGGCGCAACGTGGCCGCCTTCGTCCGCCTTGGCTGGCGCGATCGCGCCTGGCAGGCGACTGAGTTCTTCTTCAAGGACCGTGCGCCGCAGGCCTGGAACCAGTGGGCCGAAGTGGTCTCGCGCACGCCGCGCAAGCCGTTCTTCGTCGGTGACCTGCCGCATGCCTGGGTCGCCTCGGACTTCGTGCGCTCGGCCCTGGACATGTTCGCCTACAGCCGTGACATGGACGATGCGCTGGTGTTGGCCGCCGGCATTCCGACCGCCTGGCTGCAGGGCGAGGGCATCGCTGTGCAGGGCCTGCGCACGCCGCAGGGCCAGCTCAACTACCGCCTGCAGCGCAGCGACAAGCAGCTGGTGCTGGAGGTGCAGCCGGGTCTGGTGCCACCGGTCGGTGGCGTGGTCTTGCCGTGGCCGTACGCCGGTGATCCGGGCGAGGCGACCATCAACGGCGAAGCGGCCGAATGGACCGACAGGGAACTGCACGTGCACCAGCTGCCGGCGCGGGTCGAGATCGATGTACCGGGCGCGGTGCGCCGCGCCGAACGCAAGGGGCAGTAACGATGAAGCAGCAGGGGGGAAGGGTGCGCACGGCCGTGCGTGCCTTGGGACTGGCCATTGCATTGGCATTGCCGGGTGCCGTGATGGCAGCCGTGCCAACCGCCGCGGCAGCGGCTGACATCGCCAGCGCACCAGGCATGAGCATGGTGACCTTCAACCTGCATCACGACCGCGAGGACTGGCCGAGCCGCCGCCGCACCATCCTGGCCGAGCTCAAGCGCCTGCAGCCGGATGCGGTTGCCCTGCAGGAGGTGATCCAGCGCCGCAACGTGCGCAACCAGGCGCAGTGGCTGGCCAGCCAACTCGGCTACAAGTACGTATTCGTGTCCACCGATCCGGTGGGTGCGCCGAAACGTTACGGCAATGCGCTGCTGACCCGGCGGCCGATCCTCGCCCAGGGTGAGCACCTGCTACAGCCGCTGGACGACTACCGGACGGTCGCCCATCTGCGCATCGATGTGGACGGCAAGGCGGTCAACGTCTATGCCACCCACTTCAACGAGCGCAGCGACGAAAATGGCCAGCGCATCCGTCGCACCCAGGTCGAGGACCTGCAGCGCTTCATCGCCAGCACCTCGGCCGGCGCACCGGTGGTGATCGCGGGCGACTTCAACGCGCTGGTCGATGCCAGTGACCTGAGCGAGCTGCGCAGCCATTACGGTGACAGCTACGGCAGCGTGCACGTCAACACCGACCTGGCCGGGGTCAGTACGCTGAACAGGCGCTACTACCCGGTGGCCTCGCGGATCGACCACATCTTCTTCCAGCAGGACGCGATGGTCGCACGTGAGGCCAAGCTCCTGTTCGACCAGCCCGATGACAGCGGTCGCTGGGCCTCGGACCATTATGGCGTGTGGACCCGCCTGCAATTCGCTCCGGCGCACTGATGTCCTGGTAGGTGCCACCCTTGGTTGGCACGGACGTGTCCGCGTTCGCTCCAACAACGGCGCCGACCAGGGTTGGCCTCTACCAGAGCGCTGCACGCGCCCGGCGCAAAAACAGAAACGGCGGGGATCATCGATCCCCGCCGTTTTTTCACGCGATCAAAGCGCGATCAGTTCGCCGGCGGCGTGCGCTTGGCGCCTTCTTCGTCTTCTTCGTCGGCCTTGGCTTCGGCCGCCTGGGCTGCCGCATCGGCGTGGCCATCGGCGACCGGATCGATCGACGGTGTCACCACTGCATCGGCGACCGGGGCAGCGGCTTCCACCGGTGCAGCTTCAACTGCCACCGGAGCGACCGGCTGTTCGGCCACCGGCGCGGTCTCGACGACCGGCTTGGCTTCAACCACCGGAGCAGCGTCAACGATCTCCGGCTTGGCTTCTACCACCGGAGCGGTTTCGGTAGCGGCCGGCTTGGCTTCAGCCACCGGTGCAGCCTCGACTGCCGCCGGCTTCGCTTCGATCGCCTGAGCGACTTCAGCCACCGGGGCTGCTTCCACCGCGACCGGCTTTGCTTCGACCGCCGGTGCGGCAACAGCCACCGGTTGCGCCGGGGTTGCTGCGTCGATGGCATCGAGCATGCTGGTCTGCACCGGCGAGGACACCGGCTCTGCCTTGGCTGCGGCTTCAACCGCCGCCGGCACTTCGGCGGTGATCGGTGCGGCAGTCTCGACCACGGCGCTGCTCACCACCGCCACCGGTGCGGCGACAGCAGCGGCGGCAGTACGGACCGGCTTCTCGGCTTCGACAGCAACCGGTTCGGCTTCGTCATCGAAATCGAATTCCGGCTGCGCACGGGTCGGCTGTGCGGCGGCGACCGGAGTGGCCGGGGCGGCACTGTCGACGTTCGGCTCGACGCCCTCGGCGTCATCACCCTCGTCACCCTCGTCCTGGTCATCGCCCAGGCCGTCACCACCGGCAGCGTTCTCGGCGCCACCGCGACGACGACGACGGCCGCCACGACGGCCGCGACGGCGGCGGGTTGCACCTTCGCCAGCCTGCTCGCCATGGGCGTCGGCTGCAGTCTCTTCACCGGCAACCGCAACCACCTCGGCCTCGCCGGCAGCGGTCTCGACCGGTACTGCGTCCACCGGAGCGGCGGCCACCGGGGCAACCGGGGCGACCGGTGCAGTGGCTTCCTGCGCGGTCACCACGTTGGCGGCGACGGCGTTGGCGGCCACAGCTGCTGCCGCGGTCACACCTTCAACCGGGGCTTCGGCGACGTTGCGCTGCGGCTTCTCGGCCGGCTTGTCACCATCCTGCTGCTGGCGCGGCTGCTTGGGCTGCTTCAGCTTCGGCTGGTTCTGGCCCTGGCCCTGCTGCTCGTTGCGCGGCTTGTTCTGCTGCTGCTGGCCATCCTTCTGCTGCGGCTCTTTCTGCCTGCCCTGCTGCGGCTGCTGCTGGGCATTGCCGTTGTTGCCGTTGCGGCCGTCCTTGTTGCGCTGCTCAGAACGGTCCTTGCGGTTGCCGCCATCCTTCTGCTGCTGCGCGTTGCCGTTGCCACCGTTGCCACGGTTTTCGTCGCGACGGTCCTTGCGATCCTTGTTGCGATCCTTGTTGCGGTCCTTGCGACCACCGTCCTGCTGCTGGCGCGGAGCCGGGGCGGCCGGAGCCGGCGCCGGTGCCGGCTCGCCACCGAACACGCGCTTGAGCCAACCGATCACGCCGCCGCTCGAAGCCGGCGCCACGGGCGCTGCCACGACCGGAGCCGGAGCGGCTGCAGCCGGAGCCGCTTCCTCGCGCACCGGGGCGGGAGAGGTGTGCTTGACCTGGGTCACTGCCGGCGGCGGGATGTTCAGCTGGCCCTTGGTCAGGGCGTGCACCGGCAGCTTGCGCGGGGTGCCGCGCTGGTAGCTGGGCTTGCTGCTCTCTTCACCGAGCTCGTTCTCACGCAGGCGGGTGACCGCATAGTGCGGGGTGTGCAGCTGCTCGTCGGCGACGATCACGATCGGCGCTTCGTGGCGCTGCTCGATCTCGCGCAGGGCGCTGCGCTTCTCGTTCAACAGGTAGTTGGCGATCTCCACCGGCGCCTGGACCAGCACCTGCCCGGTGTTCTCCTTCATCGCGTGCTCTTCGGCGACGCGGATGATCGACAGCGACAGCGACTCGACGCTGCGCATGCGGCCGTGGCCGTCGCAACGCGGGCAGACGATCTGGCTGGATTCGCCCAGGCTCGGGCGCAGGCGCTGGCGGCTCATTTCCAGCAGGCCGAAGCGCGAGATGCGGCCGACCTGCACGCGGGCACGGTCGTACTTCAGCGCGTTGGCCAGGCGATTCTCGACCTCGCGCTGGTGCTTGTTGGAGGCCATGTCGATGAAGTCGATCACCACCAGGCCGCCCAGGTCGCGCAGGCGCAGCTGGCGGGCCACTTCCTCGGCCGCTTCCAGGTTGGTCTGGAACGCGGTGTCCTCGATGTCGCTGCCCTTGGTGGCGCGCGAGGAGTTCACGTCGACTGCGGTCAGTGCTTCGGTCTGGTCGACCACGATCGAGCCACCCGACGGCAGGCGCACGTTGCGCTCGTAGGCACCTTCGATCTGCGACTCGATCTGGAAGCGGTTGAACAGCGGGATGTCGTCCTTGTAGTGCTTGAGCTTGCGCAGGGTCTGCGGCATCACCTGCTGCATGAACTCGCGGGCGTGCTCGTACATCTCCTCGGTGTCCACCAGGATCTCGCCGATGTCGGCGCGCAGGTAGTCACGCAGGGCGCGCACGATCAGGCGCGATTCCTGGTAGATCAGGAACGGTGCCGGCTTGCTCAGTGCGGCTTCGGCGATGGCGCGCCAGACGTTGAGCAGGTAGTCCAGGTCCCACTGCAGCTCTTCCGCATCGCGACCGACGCCGGCAGTACGGATGATCACTCCCATGTCGTCGGGAATGTTCAGCTTGTCCAGGGCCTCCTTCAGCGCGGCACGGTCTTCGCCCTCGATGCGGCGGGACACGCCGCCGGCGCTGGGCGAGTTCGGCATCAGCACCATGTAGCGGCCGGCCAGCGAGATGAACGTGGTCAGGGCGGCGCCCTTGTTGCCACGCTCTTCCTTGTCGACCTGGACAACGATCTCCTGGCCTTCCTTCAGCAGCTCGCGGATGCCGGCCTTGTTGTGGTCGACACCGGCCTGGAAGTAGTCGCGGGAGATTTCCTTCAGCGGCAGGAAGCCATGGCGGCCACCGCCGTACTCGACGAAGGCGGCTTCCAGCGAGGGCTCGATGCGGAAGATCCGGCCCTTGTAGATGTTGGACTTCTTCTGTTCCTTCGACGGCTGTTCGATGTCGATGTCATACAACGACTGGCCATCCACGATGGCAACACGCAGCTCTTCAGCCTGCGTGGCGTTGATCAGCATTCGCTTCATTGTTGCGTTCCTCGCAAGCGGCTACCGCGCGGAACGCCATGGGGTTTCGCCTCTGGACACGGCTCGCCGCCCATTCGCGCAAGCGCGGGGAGGGCGGCTTGGGTTTCCAGCGCTACGACACCACGGCAGGCCGCGGGAGCGCTTCACTCTTATGGGTTTTGGGTGTTGCAGGGCCGCAGGCAGCTGTCAGCCAGGCTGGAGCGCCACGCGGGACATGTTCAGCACGGTTGCGTGTCAGGCATCCGGCGATGGCCGGGAAGGCCGGTGAGCCGCTAACATGGCCGCCCCGCGGGCGGTGGTCGCGCACTGTGCCGGATTCGTCGGAAGCTGGGCTTCTGGCCCTGAGTAACTTCCAACGAAATCAATCCCTTATCTCGCCCCCCGAGTGTAACAGAATAAACAGCCTGATGACCGCCCAAGACCCGACCAAACCCGCTGGCGACAAGCCTTCCGTGCGCATGATCACCGTTCCCGCCGACCGCGCCGGCCAGCGCCTGGACAACTTCCTGCTCGGCCAGCTGAAGGGAGCCCCGCGCAGCCTGGTGTACAAGCTGGTGCGCAGCGGGCAGGTTCGGGTGAACGGCGGCCGCGCCAAGGCCGAGCGCAAGCTGGAGGCGGGCGATGAGGTGCGTGTGCCGCCGGTCCGTCTCAGCGAGGAAGGAGACAAGGCCGCCCCGCCAGAGGCGTTCATGCGGCGCCTGGAGCAGGCCATCGTCTTCGAGGACGCCCGGCTGCTGGCCCTGAACAAGCCCTCCGGCGTGGCCAGCCATGGCGGCAGCGGCATCAGCTTCGGTGCCATCGAGACCCTGCGCGCGTTGCGCCCGGGACAGACACTGGAGTTGGTCCATCGGCTGGATCGCGACACCTCGGGCCTGCTGATCGTGGCCAAGAAGCGTTCGGCGCTGAGCGAACTGCAGGCGCTGTTGCGTGAAGACCACGGCGCCGGCATCCGCAAGCGCTACCTGACCCTGCTGGCCGGCCGCATGCCGGACGGCGTGATGACCGTCGACGCGCCGCTGCACGTGGGCCTGCGCCAGGGCGGCGAGCGCCATGTACAGGTCAATGCCATCGGCAAGGAATCGATCAGTCACTTCCGGGTGCTGGAGCGCCGCGGCGGCCAGTCGTACTGCGAGGTGCGCATCGAAACCGGCCGCACCCATCAGATCCGCGTGCATGCCCAGCATCTGGGCCATCCGGTGGCCGGTGACGACAAATACGGCGATCCTGCGGTCAACAAGCGGCTTCGTGAGCAGATCGGGCTGAAGCGCCTGTTCCTGCACGCGGCCTCGCTGGAGTTTGCACTGGACGACGGCAAGAGCCCGTATGTGCTGAACGCGCCGCTGGCGGATGAGCTGGTCGAGGCGCTGGACCGCCTGCGCTGACGGCGGTTCGGCGCCGCCGGGTGCTCGGTCGGCGCCGTCGCTTCCCTACGGAGAGTGGGCTTGTCACTTTCTTTGCTCGTGCAAAGAAAGTAACCAAAGAAACACGCCGCCATCCGCGAGCAGGCGCCGCGCGCCGGTGCCCTGCGCTCCTCGGTCCGCCGAGGGACGGCGCGGAACGCGCTGCGCTCAGACACCCGCGCCTCTTCGCCCTCGCCGGACCTGCGGTGCTCGGCTCGCTACAAGGCGGACCCGGACATCCGCAGCGTAGGCCCATACCCGCCCGTGACCTCTCGATACTGTGGGACGTACCAGCCGCGAGGGGGCTCAGCCCGTCGGCCGCAAACCCCTCACCATTTGAACAGCACCAGGCTGATCGCCAGCGTGCCCATGCCCGCCACCAGCCCATAAACGGTCTCGTGACCCTTGGCATAGCGCTTGGCGGCCGGCAGCAGCTCATCCAGCGCCAGGAACACCATCACGCCGGCAATCAGCCCGAACACCCAGCCGAAGGTGGCGTGCGACAGCGACCCGGACAGCAACCAGTAGCCGAGCGCGGCGCCCACCGGCTCGGCCAGGCCCGACAGCAGGCTGGCGCTGAACGCATAGGCCTTGTTCTGGGTGGCGAAGTACACCGGCACCGCGATCGCGATGCCCTCGGGGATGTTGTGGATGGCAATCGCAAAGGCCAGTGGCATGCCCACCGACGGGCTTTCCAGCGTGGCGAAGAAGGTCGCCAGCCCTTCCGGGAAATTGTGCGCGGTGATCGCGACCGAGGTCAGCAGCGCGACCCGCTTCAGGTACTCGCGGCTGTTTTCGCGGAACGCGGGATCCTGCTTGTCCAGGCTGTCATGCGGGTTGGGAATGAAGTGGTCGATCAGCACGATCACGATCACGCCCAGCAGGAACGCCAGGGTGCCGTAGGTGAAGCCGGTGCGCTCGCCATGGGCCAGTGCGAACGAAGCAATGGACTTGTTGAGGATTTCCGACAGCGACACATAGACCATCGCGCCGCCGGCGAAGGCCAGGCCGAACGCCAGCAGGCGCGGGCTGGGGCGGCGCGAGAACAGCACCAGCAGGCTGCCGATCGCAGTGGCGAGGCCGGCCGCGAGGGTGACCGCCAGCGCAATCCAGATGTTTTCGGGGGGAATCTGCAGCATCTACCGACGCAGTCCTGGTCAACAGACAACCGCCCCGGACAGGGCCGGGGCGGCGAGGGCGAGGCGGGCGCCGGCTGGCCTCGTCGGGTGCGTGCGATCAGCCGCCGCGACGCAGGCGCTCTTCAATGGCGAAGCATTGGTCCGGCTTCGGCTGCGGCGGGTTGAAGCTGACCGGCACCTGGATGGTGGCCGGCACCGGCTGGCCATTGCGTGTCGCGGCCTTGAACTGCCAGCCCTGCACGGCGGTTTTGGCCAGTTCGTCCAGCTGCGGGTTGCCCGCGCCAGTCAGCAGGGCGACCTCGCTCGGCTTGCCGTCGGTGCCGATGGTCACCTTGAACGTACTGGTGCCGCCCACGCCCATGCAGGCCAGTTCAAGCGGGTACTGCGGCGGCGGCGTCTTCACCGCTGCGACTTCGGTCGGCGGTGGCGGCGGTGGTGCCGGCGGTTCGGACGAGCCGCAGCCGGCCAGGCCGGTCGCAGCGATCAGGGACAGGCTCAGCAAGCGTACGTTCATGGCAGTTGCTCCGTCAGGGCCGAAGTCTTTGCCGCGCAGATGAAGTCGTTCTCGCTCAGACCGCCCACGTCGTGGGTAGAAAAGCGCACGACCGCGCGGTCGTAGTGCACGCCCAGGTCCGGATGGTGGTCCTCGCGATGGGCAATCCAGGCCAGCGCGTTCACGAAGGCCATGGTGGCGTAGTAATCCTTGAAGCGGAAGGTGCGCGTCAGGGCCTGCCCGCCCTCGCTCAGTTCCCAGCCGGGAACCTGCGGCAGCAGTTCGGCCAGGCGGGCTTCGCCGAGCTTGTGGTCGCTGCCTTTGCGTGGCACGCAACGGGCCTGGGCCAGTGGAATCAGGTCGGCCATGGGAATCTCCACCTCGTGTTGACTGAACAATGCGCCGGACGGTGTATAAACCGAATGAGCGGCTGACGCTTACTTGGCTAGAATAGCCTGATGATCCAGATCTCCGACACTGCCCAGACCCATTTCCGCAAGCTGATCGAACGCGAGGGCGTGCCTGGCATGGGCGTGCGCCTGAGCGCGGTCGACCCCGGTACCCCGCGCGCCGACGCCCGGCTGGAATTCGCCGAACCCGCCGACCTGCTGGGCGACGAGTGGGCGGTGGACTGCGATGGCTTCACCCTCTATGTCGATGCCGGCAGCGTTGGCTGGCTCGACGGTGCCGAGATCGACATCGTCGCCGGCACCGCCGGTGCCCAGCAGCTGACCATCAAGGCGCCGCACATCAAGGGTGAAGCGCCCGGTGATGCGGCCTCGCTGGTCGAGCGCGTGCACTGGGTGGTGGAGAACGAAGTCAATCCGCAGCTGGCCTCGCATGGCGGCAAGGTGGCCGTGCAGGAAGTCTCGGCCGACGGCGTGGTGCTGCTGCGCTTCGGTGGTGGCTGCCAGGGCTGCGGCATGGCCGACGTGACGCTCAAGCAGGGCATCGAAAAGACCCTGATGGGCCGCGTGCCGGGCGTGACCGCCGTGCGCGACGCGACCGACCACGACAGCGGCCACGCGCCGTACATCCCGCGCGACAACGTCGCCTGATCGCTGACGCGTGCCTCTGACCCGGGCCGAGCAACTCATCGATCTGCTGCTGGCGCGCCAGCAGCCCCGCGCCGTCCTTGAGAAGACCACGCGCCTGCCTTATGGCTGGGCGTTGTGGCTGCGCTCGCTGGGGCCGCTGCCGCGGCCGTTGCATGCCAGCGAAGTGATTGCGGTATTGCTGCCGCGTCCGCGTCCGCTGCCCGGCCGGCCAGGCCAATCGCCGCAGTTGTCACCGTGTCAGGCGTTGCGCCGTCTGTTCTGGCAGGACTGGGACGCTGCGCCGCGCGACCAGCGCTGGATGCGCTGGACCTCGGCGCTGATCAGCGCACTGCTGCACCTGCTGTTCTTCATGCTCCTGCTGTGGGTGGCGGTGATCCGCACCACTGCGCCAGACGAAGAGGGCGCCGAGGGCGAGCGCGTGCAGGTGGAGTTCGTCGGCCGCGCGACCCAGGAAGGCGGGGGTGATCAGCCCGGCGCCGAAGTCGCTGCGGCCGCTGCGGCAGGTCGGGTTGCGACGGGGCAGCAGGCGGACGCCGCCACAGCTCCTGCCCCGCGTCCGGCGGCTGCCGAAGCCGCCGCATCTTCCCCTGCATCCGCGCCGACCGCCAGTGTTCCTCCTCCTCCGCCAGCCGAAGCCGAGCCGGCGCCGGTTGCCGCGCCGCCGCCTTCACCGGTCCAGGCCACCGAGGTGGCGCAGGCCAGCACGGATTTCGTGGTGCCGCCGGTCAGCGTGCCGCGAACCGAAGTCAGCGTCGTACCACGTGACAGCACGCCCGCTGTGCGCGAGCGCAGCGTGCAGCCGGTGCAGGCGCCGCCGACGCCAAGCCAGATGCGCAGCCCGGAACTGGCCGTGCGCACGCCGCAGGTGCGTGACATCCAGGTGCGCGAACGCGAAGTCAGCATCGTCGAAGCGCCCGTCGCGCCCAAACCGCTGCGCAGCCCTGAAATGCAGGTGCGCGTGCCACAGCAGGACGTGCAGGTGCGTGAACGTGAAGTGCAGGCCGTGGCCGATCCGCAGGTGCGGATGGCGGCGGTGGCCGGGCGTGAGCCCGCCGTACGCGCGCCCACCGGTCGTGATGTACAGGTGCGGGAGCGTGAAGTGGCCCCGGCACCGGCGGCGGCACCGGCATCCTCCAGTGGCAGTGCCTCCGTGACGCCTGCGGCTGCGGCGCAAGGCAGCGCGGCGCAGACGAGCAGCAGCACGCGTCCGTCGGCCTCCGGCAGCACACCGGCAAACGCCGGAGCGCGCCCGGCGCCCAATCCAGGCAACTGGGCCACGCCTGCCAAGGGCGACGACTGGGGTTCCTCCAGCCGTAACCGTGACGGTGCCAGCAGTGGCGCCCGCCAGGCCAGCAGTGCCGGCAAGGGCAATGGCCTGTTCAATGCCGATGGCAGCGTGCGCGTGCCAGGCCAGGACGGCGATGGCCATGCCGAGCGCGGTGCGCCCGGTGGCGCCAACGACGGCTGGAGCAAGGAGCGCATCGCGCAATCGGGCACATGGCTGAAACGTCCGCCGTACGACTACACGCCGACGTCGTTCGACAAGTACTGGGTGCCACAGGAATCGCTGCTGGCCGAATGGGTGCGCAAGGGCGTCAAGGCGATGGAGATTCCGTTGCCGGGCACCAACTCGAAGATCTCCTGCGTCATTTCGATCCTGCAGGCCGGTGGCGGCTGCGGCCTGACCAACCCCAACATGCAGGACCAGCCGGCCGTGGCACGACCACCGCCGGACATCCCGTTCAAGAAGGAACTGCAGGAAGACAACGGGAGCCGCTAGGACGGCGCATCCACGCATGGCGTGGATCTACTGTGCATCCAGCTGCGCCGGGTAGATCCACGCCATGCGTGGATGATCCATGGGGGGGCACGCCCATGCCGACCAAGGTCAGCCTCTATCAGGGCGTTGCCCTTACGCGCTCTGCGACAGGAACACCCAGAACGGGACGTCGCGGCCGACCCAATCGCGGCTGGCTTCATCCATCACGTCCAGCAGGGTGTCGAAGTCCCTCTGTGCGGCGGCGCGCAGCGCGTCCACATCGCACAGGAACAGCGCGTAGCCGTTGGCCGGCAGCCATTGCAGATCACGCAGGTTGTCCGACAGTGCATCCCAGTTGCCGCCGAAACCGGCCGGGAAATCCAGTTGCGCGGCGAGCCGGGCGAGGAGGGTGCGCTTGTCCGTCACGCCCTCCAGATCGATGCGGATCACCTTGAGGCTGGCATCGCGCATCGCTGCGGCCAGTGCGCCGATGTCATCGCTGTCGATGGCATAGACGCCGGCATTGTTGATGTCATGCAGGCCGAGGCCGAAATCATCGTGGCTCATCACTGCGCTCCCTGGGCCGGTACGGTGAAGCTGCGGAACGATTCGTAGTGGTCGTCGGTGTAGTACCACGCCTCCGGCGGATCGCCGCCGGTGACGATGCGGCGCGTGCCACGCGTGCGTGCACCGGGGGTGTCGACGGTGTACTCGCGGTAGTAGCCACGCGGACGTTGCGGCAGCTGCTGCTCGCGGTTGCCGAAGGTGGTGCCGTCCTGGCGGTGCGGGAATGGACCGCCTCGCTGGATCAGGGCAATGGTCTGGCGTGCTTCGGTGGGCAGGAACGCGGGCAGGCCGTTGTCCCGTCCGGGCGTGGCCGTGGCAGGGGCCCGTGCGGTCGGTGTTCCCTGCAGGTCCGGTGCGAACTGTGGCGCCGGCGGCCGCTGCAGGAAATGGTTGGCGACCAGGCCGAGCAGCAGCAGGGCGATGGCGGTGATCAGCAGCCGGGGGTTGCGCATGGGCAGGGGCGGGCGAGGGTGGTACACGCACTGTAGCGCCTGCGCGCTGCATGGCGCATGAGGAGGGCGCCGCGTCACTGCTGCGTAACAATTGCCGTCGTGCTCACTGGCAGGACGCAATTTCCTTTACATCCCCCTTGGTAATCTGCGGGTCTGTCCCCATCATTCACGGCGCACCGCCCGACATCGTCGGGTGCCCTCGCAATCAGGAGATGCATCATGGCCTACACCCTGCCCAAGCTGTCCTACGCCTACGACGCGCTGGAGCCGCATATCGATGCGGCGACGATGGAAATCCATCACACCAAGCATCACCAGACCTACATCAACAACGTCAACGCGGCGCTGGAAGGCACCGAATACGCTGACCTGCCGGTCGAAGAGCTGGTGAAGAAGCTCAAGTCGTTGCCGGAGAACCTGCAGGGTCCGGTGCGCAACAACGGTGGTGGCCATGCCAACCACTCGCTGTTCTGGACCGTGATGGCCCCGAACGCAGGTGGCAACCCGGTGGGTGACGTGGCCAAGGCCATCGACAAGGACCTGGGCGGTTTCGACAAGTTCAAGGATGCCTTCACCAAGGCGGCGCTGACCCGTTTCGGCAGCGGCTGGGCGTGGCTGAGCGTGACCCCGGACAAGAAGGTGGTGGTCGAGAGCACCGGCAACCAGGACAGCCCGCTGATGGAAGGCAACACCCCCATCCTCGGCCTGGACGTGTGGGAACACGCGTACTACCTGAAGTACCAGAACCGCCGCCCGGAATACATCGGCGCGTTCTTCAACGTCATCGACTGGAATGAAGTCGAGCGCCGTTACCAGGAAGCGATCGCCTGATCGCGGTGACGGGATGAGTGGAAAGGCCGGGGGAGACCCCGGCCTTTTCTGTTGCAGGATCCCGGCACGACCTATTCCGCCGTGGCCGTAGCGTCCTGCAGGCGCAGGGTTGCCAACACGCCCAGGCGCAGTCCGGGCAGGTCGCCGTCGGCGGGCAGCAGGATCGGCTGCTGGCGGATGCCGCCGAAGTGCTTGACCTGGAACAGCACGTCCAAGCCGTGGCCACTGGCGCCGCCGCCACTGGCCGCAGGCGGCTCGGGGCGGCCGCCGGGATTGCGCCGTGCCGGCTGGAAGCCGGGCGTGCTCCGCACCAGCTCCACCGTGCTGGCCGAAAAGTCGCCCGCGATCAGGCTGGGCATGCCTTCGGCGGTGGCGCCGATCCAGGTCATCAGGTCGCTGGTCTGGTGTTGGCGGGCAGTGGCCTCGTCCGGGTCCGGGCGCAGCCGCGCCACATAGATGTTGACCAGCGCCTCGCCCAGCTTCAGGCGCATCATGCCGGCCGCACTGAAGGTGCCGGGAGGATGCAGCAGGGTCACGCCGTCCTCGCTCACCGGCAGCCGGGTAAGCATGGCATTGCCATGGCGCAGTGGCTGGCTGGGTGGGTCGGCGGTGACGAAGTCGCAGCTGTAGCGCAGCCGGCTGGCCAGCCAGCAGGCCGGGTTGCGGCCTTGCTGCTGCAGCACCTGCTGCACCGAGATCACGTCCGGCTGCAGGTCAGTCAGCAGTTGTGCGACCTGCTCGCGGCGCTGCTTCCATTGCGCGTCATCGCGGCTGGGCAGCTCCAGCGCGGCGACCGTCAGCTGCCGAGGTTCGCTCTCACTGGCAACGGCGGCCGGCGCCTGTGGTCGTGCCTGCGCCTGCAATGCCAGCAACAGCGCAAGGCAGCTGAGCAGGAGGCGGGCGGGGGCGAGGGGGCACATAACGATAAGTTTACGCTTTTGTCGTGGAGGTGCCGTGACTTCCGGCAGGGCCTGCACTGCCTGCCATGGATTGGCACCGTTGTCATGCAGCCCTGCAGCGTGCTTCGCAGGTCCTGGTTCCGGTAACCTTGCGCCTTTCGCTTTGCAGGAATGCCTTACAGGATGAGCCACGACGCAGTCGCCCCCATCGCCGGCCAAGGAAAGATGCCGCGCCAGATTCCGTACATCATCGGCAATGAGGCCTGCGAACGGTTCAGTTTCTACGGGATGCGCAACATCCTGGTGCAGTTCCTGATCACCTCGCTGCTGCTGCAGGAAATCACTGCGGAAGGCCGTGCCGGTGAAGCCAAGGACATCATGCACAGCTTCATGATCGGCGTGTATTTCTTCCCGCTGCTCGGTGGCTGGCTGGCCGACAGGTTCTTCGGCAAATACCACACCATCCTCTGGTTCAGCCTGGTCTACTGCGCCGGCCACCTGTGCCTGGCGCTGTTCGAGAACAGCCGCGAGGGCTTCTTCCTCGGCCTGGGCCTGATCGCGCTGGGTGCCGGTGGCATCAAGCCGCTGGTGGCCTCGTTCATGGGCGACCAGTTCGACCAGAGCAACAAGCACCTGGCCAAGATCGTCTTCGACGCCTTCTACTGGATCATCAACTTCGGCTCGCTGTTCGCCTCGCTGCTGATCCCGCTGGCACTGAAGAACTGGGGTCCGCAGTGGGCGTTCGGTATCCCGGGCATCCTGATGTTCATTGCTACCTTCGTGTTCTGGCTGGGCCGCAAGCGCTACGTGCTGGTGCCGCTGCCGCCGAAGGATCCGCATTCATTCGCCAACGTGGTGCGTACCGCGCTGACCACGCGCGTGGCCGGCCAGGGCCGTCCGGGCCTGGTGATCGCCGTGCTCGGCCTGGCGCTGGCGGCGGCCTCGTTCGGCCTGGTCGGCTCGCTGGGCATCGTGATCTGCCTGTGCCTGGCGCTGGTGGCCATCCTCGCCGGCATCGGTGGCGGTACCTGGTTGCAGCTGGACCGCGCCCGTGGCCAGCATCCGGCCGAAGCCGTGGAAGGCGTGCGCTCGGTGCTGCGCGTGCTGGTGATCTTCGCGCTGACCACGCCGTTCTTCTCGCTGTTCGACCAGAAGGCCTCGACCTGGGTCCTGCAGGGCCAGCAGATGCAGATGCCGAGCTGGTTCACCGCCTCGCAGATGCAGGCGCTGAACCCGCTGCTGGTGATGATCCTGATTCCGTTCAACAACCTGGTGCTGTACCCGGCCCTGCGCCGCTTCGGCTTTGAGCCGACCGCGCTGCGCCGCATGACCGCCGGCATCGCCTTCAGCGGCCTGGCCTGGATCGTGGTCGGCGGCATCCAGGTGGTGATGGACGGCGGCAACGCCATGTCGATCTTCTGGCAGATGCTGCCGTATGCGCTGCTGACCTTCGGTGAGGTGCTGGTCTCGGCCACCGGCCTGGAGTTCGCCTACAGCCAGGCGCCGCAGGCGATGAAGGGCGTGGTGATGAGCTTCTGGAACCTGACCACCACCATCGGCAACCTGTGGGTGCTGCTGTCGAACGCTGCCGTGCGCAACGATGCCGTGACCCACAGGATTGCCAGTACGGGCCTGAGCGAAGCGGCGTTCCTGATGTTCTTCTTCGCCGGTTTCGCCTTCGTCGCGGCGTTGGCCTTCGGTTGGTACGCGAAACGCTATCGTATGGTCGATAACTACCGTAGCGCCTGAGCCTGACATGACCCCTGTCAATCTGCTGTTGATCGCCATCACCGCCATCCTGTCGTGGATGGCGTTCAACAACCGCAAGCTGGCCGATCGCCTGATCCTGTGGCCGCCGGCCGTCGACCGCCATCGCCAGTACGACCGGCTGGTGACCTATGGCTTCATCCACGCCGACTGGTCGCACCTGATCTTCAACATGATCACCCTGTTCTTCTTCGGGGGATTCATCGAGAGTGTGATGGTGCAGCTGACCGGCAGCTACCTGACCTACCCGGCGTTCTACATCGGCGCGCTGCTGGTCTCGATCCTGCCCAGCTACCTGAAGAACCAGAAGAATCCGAACTACCTCAGCCTCGGGGCATCCGGTGCGGTGTCGGCGGTGCTGTTCGCCTTCATCCTGATCAAGCCGTGGTCGATCATCCTGGTGTTCTTCATCCCGGCACCGGCGATCATCTATGCCGCGTTCTACGTCGGCTACAGCATCTGGATGGACAAGCGCGGCGGCGACCGCATCAACCACAGCGCGCACCTGGCAGGTGCGGCGTTCGGCGTGATTTTCATGCTGGCCATGCAGCCGAGCATCTTCAACCACTTCCTGCGCGAACTCTCCAACCCGACCTTCCGCCTGGGCGGCTGAAGCGTGCCGGGGTCGGATCCTGTGGATCCGGCCCCGGCGTATCCGGTTTCAGGCCTGGGTCGTGTGGCCGTAGGTATCCAGCAGGCGGGCGAACACTTCCTCGCCGATGCGCTGGAAATCCTGATCCTCGGTCTGCCCTTCCACCGCCAGTTGCAGCAGGCCCTCCAGCAGGGCGCGGTCGGTATCGGAATGGGAATTGCTGGCGTGCATGGGAGCCTCCACGGTGGTGCGCATGGTCAACGGTCGCAAGGGTCGTGCCAGCCTGGCCGTACCCCTCCATAGGCGATAGCGGCCGGCCCGCCTCCAGCTTGAGGGCGAAAACTGACGTGAATGGACTGGACTTGCCCCTGTTCAGGCTTCACGCGATCATGGCGCCCGGCTGCGCACCATCCACGCAGTCGCCGCAGGAGACAGTTCCATGGCTTCGGTCACGCCCCCCGGTCTGGCCTACGAGGTCGAACACGACCTGGCCAACCACCGCTTCACCGCCCGTGTGCGAGGACAGCTGGCGGTGCTGGACTACCAGATCAAGCGCAAGCGCATGGTGATCACCCACACCGAGGTGCCCGAGCCGATCGCCGGCCGTGGCATCGCCGGTGAGCTGACCCGCGTGGCACTGCGTTTCGCCCGCGAGCAGAAGTACAAGGTGGTGCCGGCATGTTCCTACGCCGAGGCTTTCCTGCAGCGGCACGAGGAGTACCACGACCTGCTCGTTGGCTGAGTGCCAGCGGGCCACGCTTCAGCCATGGCAGGCGATGATGTACAAACATGAACAGGGGATCCCGATGAAGATTGGAAACAACCGGCCATTGCACGGCAGCGTGCTGGCCGGCGTGGTGGGCGTGCTGTTGCTGGCCGGTTGCCAGCGTGAAAGCGAGCCGGCACCGGCGACCGACGCGGCGCCCGCCGCCGAAGCCACCGCCGCCGGCGAGACGCCGGCCACGGAAGCGCCGCTGGACCTGCGCGACGTGATCGAAAACAACGAGCGTGAGGTGGTGGGCATCAGCTACCCGGCGGGTATCGACCGCTACCCCGGCCTGGCGCGCGCGCTGCAGGACTATGCCACCAGCGCACGCAGCGACCTGCAGCAGGCGCTGGACGGGCTGGGCAACGACAAGCCGACCATGCCCTACGAGCTGTCGTTGAGCTTCGAGAAGCTGCTGGAAACGCCGCAGCTGGTGGTGGTCAGTGCTGATGGCAGCCGCTATACCGGCGGCGCCCATGGCGAACCGCTGGTGGCGCGCTTCGTGTGGCTGCCGCAGCAGCAGCAGATGCTCAGCGCCGACAAGCTGGTGGCCGATGCCAAGGGCTGGAAGGTGATCAGTGAGTTCGTCGCCGACCAGCTGCGCGAACGCGTGGCCACCCGCCTCAGCGGCGAGGACATGGACCCGGCCCAGCTGCAGGAAGCGCTGCGCAACGCATCGCGCATGATCGCCGACGGTACTGGCCCGCAGGCCGACAATTTCAGCCAGTTCCAGCCACTGACCGACGACAAGGGGCAGATCACCGCGCTGCGCTTTGTTTTCCCTCCGTACCAGGTGGGTCCATACTCGGACGGCACCCAGACCGCCGATGTACCGGCGGCGGTGCTGTTGCCGCACGTGGCCAAGGACTACGTGGAGCTGTTCGCACGCGGTTGACCGCAGTCGAGGAGGTGACGTGGATACAGGGTTGCAGGAGCGGGTCGCCGGCCTGCTCCACGAAGCCGGGGTCCGCATCGGCGGTACCCAGCCACAGGACATCCAGGTGCATGACCCGCGCTTCTTCGCGCGGGTCATGGGCCAAGGCTCGCTCGGCCTGGGCGAGAGCTACATGGAAGGGTGGTGGGATGCGAACGTTCTGGATGAATTCCTCGCCCACCTGATGCAGGCGCACCTGGATGAACGGGTGCACGGCTGGCGCGAAGTGGCCGATGCGCTGAAGGCGCGCCTGTTCAACCTGCAGGCGGGGCAGGGCAGCTACGAGGTCGGGCGCCGTCATTACGACCTGGGCAACGATCTCTACCAGGCCATGCTGGGCCAGCGCCTGGTCTACAGCTGCGGCTATTGGCGCAACGCCGATGATCTCGACGCCGCACAGGAAGCCAAGCTCGACCTGGTCTGCCGAAAGCTGGGCCTGCGCCCGGGCCAGCGCGTGCTGGACATTGGCTGCGGTTGGGGCGAAGCGCTGAAGTTCGCCGCTGAGCGCTACGGTGTGAGTGGCGTCGGCGTGACGATTTCGCAGGAGCAGGCCGAGTTCGCGCGGAACCTGTGCGCGGGCCTGCCGATCGAGATCCGATTGCAGGACTACCGCGAGCTGGACGAACCGTTCGATGCGATTTTCTCGATCGGCATGTTCGAGCACGTCGGTGACAAGAACTACGCGGGCTTCTTCGAGGTGGCCAAGCGTTGCCTGTCGCCGCGCGGCCTGCTGCTGTTGCACACCATCGGCACCAACATCTCCCGGCATCGCACCGATCCGTGGATCGCGCGCTACATCTTTCCCAACTCGATGCTGCCGTCGGCGGCGCAGATCACCCGGGCGTTCGAAGGCCGTTTCGTGCTGGAAGACTGGCACAACTTCGGCACCGACTACGACCTGACCCTGCAGGCATGGCGGCGCAACGTGGAAGCAGCGTGGCCACGGCTGGATGCGCGCTATGACGAGCACTTCCGCCGCATGTGGCGCTTCTACCTGGCCGGGTCGATGGCCACCTTCCGCTGCCGGCACGCGCAGCTGTGGCAGCTGGTGCTATCGCCGGAAGGCGTGCCGGGCGGATACGTGGCGCCACGATGAAGCCAGCGCGGGGTCGGAGAACCCGGGGTCAGATCCCTTTTCACAGAAAAGGGCTCTGACCCCAACCACAACAAAAAAACCGCCCGGTCTCCCGGGCGGCTTTCGTTTCACGCTAGCGCGCAGGCGATCAGTTGCCGGCGCCGGTCAGGCCACGCTTTTCCAGCAGCGGTTCGATCTGCGGCTCGTGGCCGGCGAAATCGCGGAACAGCTGCATCGCGTCGACGCTGCCGCCCTTGGACAGCAGGGTGGCGCGGAAGTGGTCGCCGTTCTTGCGGCTCAGGCCGCCATTGTCCTTGAACCACTTCTGGGTGTTGGCGTCGAGCACTTCCGACCAGATGTAGGCGTAGTAGCCGGCCGAATAGCCGCCCATGATGTGGCTGAAGTACGGGGTCTTGTAACGCGGCGGAACCGGCGCGTAGTAGATGCCGTCCTTCTCCAGCGCGGCGCGCTCGAAGGCCATCACGTCCTTGGCCGCCGGCACCTGGTCGGCGCCGATCTGGTGCCAGCGCTGGTCAAGCATGGCCGCACCCAGGTACTCGGTGGTGGCGAAGCCCTGATTGAACTTGGCCGCCGCCAGCACCTTGTCCAGCAGCGCCTGCGGCATCGCCGAACCGTTCTGGTAGTGCTTGGCGTAGTTCTTCAGGATGACCGGGTTGTCAGCCCACATCTCGTTGACCTGCGAGGGGAACTCGACGAAGTCACGCGGCACCGAGGTACCCGAGAAGTACGGGTACTTCACGTTGGAGAACATGCCGTGCAGGGCGTGGCCGAACTCGTGGAAGGTGGTGTTCACCTCATCCCAGGTCAGCAGGGTCGGCTGGCCGGCCGGCGGCTTCGGGATGTTCAGGTGGTTGGCGACCACCGGCTTGAAGCCGGTCAGCTTGGACTGCGAGACGTAGGAGTTCATCCATGCGCCACCGCGCTTGGAGGCGCGTGCATACGGGTCGAAGATGAAGATCGCCAGCTGGCTGCCGTCGGCATCGAACACGTCGTAGACGGTGACGTCATCGTGATAGACCGGCAGGTCGGTGCGCTGCTTGAAGGTCAGGCCGAATTCCAGGTTGGCGGCATGGAACACGCCGTTCTCCAGCACGTTCTTCATTTCGAAGTACGGCTTCAGCTGCGACTCGTCGAAGTTGTACTTGGCCTGGCGCACCTTCTCGCTGTAGAAGGCCCAGTCCCACGGTTCCAGCTTGAACGTCGGCTTGCCGGCCGCCTTCTGTTCCTGGTCGATCATCGCCTGCAGGTCGGCAGCTTCGCGCTTGGCGTTGGCCACGGCGGCCGGAGCCAGCTTGCCCAGCATCGCGTTGACCGCTTCCGGCGTCTTGGCGGTCTGGTTGGTCAGGTTGTAGGCGGCGAAGTTCGGGAAGCCCATCAGCTTGGCCTTGTCGGCACGCAGCTGCATGATGCGCGAAACCAGCGCGGTGTTGTCGAACTCACCGCCGCGGCTGCCGCGGCTGACCGACGCTTCGTAGATCTTCTGGCGCAGGGCGCGGTTGGCCAGGTTGGTCAGCGGCGGCTGGCCGGTGGTGTTGAGCAGGGTGATCACGTACTTGCCGTCCTGTCCGCGGGCCTTGGCAGCTTCGGCGGCGGCGGCGATCTGCTCCTTGGACAGGCCGTCCAGCTCCTTGACGTCGTCGACGGTGATCGCCGAAGCGTTCACTTCCGACTGCACGTTCTGGCTGAACCTGGTCCCCAGGTTGGCCAGCTCGGCGTTCATCTCCTTCAGCTTGGCCTTGTCGGCGTCGGACAGCTTGGCGCCTGCGCGCACGTAGTTGTCGTAGTACTTCTCGACCAGGCGCACGCCTTCGGCGTCCAGGCCCAGCTGGCCGCGGGTGTCGTACAGCGCCTGGATGCGGGCGAACAGCTTGCCGTTCAGCGCGATCGCATCGCTGTGCGCGGCGAACTTCGCCGAGTAGTCGGCCTGCAGCTTCTTGCGGGTGTCATTGGTATCGGCGCCGACCAGGCTGAAGAACACGGTGGTCGCGCGGTCGAGGATGTCACCGCTCTTTTCCAGGGCGATGATGGTGTTGTCGAAGGTCGGCTTGGCCTTGTTGTTGGCGATCGCTTCCACTTCCTTCAGCTGCTGCGCCATGCCGGCGTCGAAGGCCGGGGCGAAGTCGCTGTCCTTGATCCTGTCGAACTGCGGATAATGCAGGGGCAGCGGGCTTTCGGCGAAGAACGGATTGGCCTGCTGGGCATGGGTGCTGGCAGCCGGGGTGGCGGCGCCGGCCGAGAAGGCGGGCAGGGCAAGGCCGAGGGACATGGCCACGGCAAGGGCAAGGCGGGTGGTCAAGGCAGGAACTCCGGTAAGGCAAACAAGGGCCCGAGGGTAACCCGGCCGGCGGCGCCCGCACTTGTGTCAAAAGGCATGTTGCCGGGTCCGGGCGCGGGTACCATGCATTTACCGCCCACGGCCCGCCACCATGACCACCGCCTACGATTTCAGCTTCCGTGACCTCGACGGCCATCCACAGGCGCTGGCCCGTTATCAGGGCCACCCGTTGCTGCTGGTGAACGTCGCCAGCCGCTGTGGGTTCACCCCGCAGTACACCGGGCTGGAACAGCTGTGGCAGGACTACCGCGAACGCGGCCTGGTAGTGATCGGCTTCCCGTGCAACCAGTTCGGCGCGCAGGAGCCGGGGGACGCGGTGCAGATCCGCCAGTTCTGTTCGCTGGATTACCCGGTCAGCTTTCCGCTGTCGGAGAAGATCGAGGTCAACGGCGAGGGCGCTGATCCGTTGTGGGCCTGGATGACGCACGAAAAGCGTGGCCTGCTCGGCAGTGCCCGCATCAAGTGGAATTTCAGCAAGTTCCTGGTCGATCGCCAGGGGCAGGTGGTGTCGCGGCATGCGCCCACCACCCGGCCGGAGCAGTTGCGCAGCGCGATCGAAGCGCTGCTGTAGAGCCGAGCCCACGCTCGGCTGCTTTTCCGGCTGACTCCGAGAGCGCGCGCCGCGCGCAAGCCGAGCGCGGGCTCGGCTCTACAGATGCGATGGGTTATTTCTCGACGAACGCGCGTTCGAACACGTAGTGGCCCGGTTGGCCGATGCGCGGCGAAACCTGGAAACCCCGGGCATCGAGCACGGTGCGAAGGTCGGCCAGCATCTGCGGGCTGCCGCAGATCATCGCGCGGTCGTTTTCCGGGCTCAGTTCCGGCAGGCCGAGGGTGCGCTGCATCTCGCCGCTCTCCATCAGCTGGGTCAGGCGGCCCTGGTTGGCGAACGGCTCGCGGGTGACGGCCGGGTAGTACAGCAGCTTGTCGCCGATCATTTCGCCGAGGAACTCGTGCTCACGCAGTTCCTTCTCGAAGTAATCGCGATAGGCCAGGTCCTTCTCGTAGCGCACGCCGTGGCAGAGGATCACCTTCTCGAAGCGCTCGTAGGTTTCCGGGTCCTTGATGACCGACAGCCACGGCGCCAGGCCGGTGCCGGTGCCCAGCAGGTACAGGTTCCTGCCGGGATGCAGGTCGCTGATCAGCAGGGTGCCGGTGGGCTTCTTGCCGACCAGTACCTTGTCGCCCGGCTTGATGTGCTGCAGGCGCGAGGTCAGCGGGCCGTCCTGCACCTTGATGCTGAAGAACTCCAGCTGTTCTTCCCAGTTGGCACTGGCAATGGAATAGGCGCGCAGCAGCGGTCGCGCCTCGGTTTCCAGGCCGATCATCACGAACTGGCCGTTCTCGAAGCGGAAACCGCTGTCGCGGGTGGTGGTGAAGCTGAAGTAGGCATCGGTCCAGTGACGGACCTCAAGCACCGTTTCGGCGCCGAAAGCGGAGGACATGGGCGTATCTATCGAAAGTCGTCGGGGGTGATTCTATCTCAAATGAGACAAGTTCTCATTGGGCGGAACGAGAGGCGTTCTCAGCGGTAACCCGCCGCCTGCAGCTCGAACAGCTCGGCATAGCGGCCGCCCTGCGCCATCAGCTGCGCATGGGTGCCGCTGGCCTCGATCCGGCCATCGGCCAGCACCAGGATGCGGTCGGCCATGCGTACCGAGGAAAAGCGGTGGGAAATCAGTACTGCGGTGCGATTATCCGCCAGTTCCCTGAACCGCTGGAACACCTCGAACTCACTGCGGGCATCCAGCGCTGCCGTTGGCTCATCCAGGATCATCACCTGCGCATTGCGCATCCATGCGCGGGCAATGGCGATCTTCTGCCATTGGCCACCGGACAGGTCCACGCCCTGCTTGAAGCGGCGGCCGATCTGCTGGTCGTAGCCGCCGGGCAGGTCGTCGATGACTTCCTCGGCCATGCCGCGTCGCGCCGCGTCAGCGATGCGTGCCTGGTCGTCCATCGCCTCGACCTGGCCGACGCCGATGTTCTCGCCGGCGCTGAGGTTGTAGCGCACGAAGTCCTGGAAGATCACCCCGAGGTTGGCGCGCAGGTCATCCAGGTCGTAATCGCGCAGGTCGCGGCCGTCGAGCAGGATGCGGCCTTCGTCCGGCTCGTACAGCCGTGCCAGCAGTTTTACCAGGGTGGTCTTGCCGGCACCGTTCTCGCCGACCAGGGCCAGCACTTCGCCGGCGTGCAGCTGGAAATCCAGATGGCGCACCGCCCACTGTTCGGCATCGGGGTAGCGGAAGCCGACGTTCTCGAATACGAAGCCCTGGCGGATCGGTTGCGACACGCGCACGGCCCCATCGCGCGAGTGGATTTCCGGCTGGATCTGGAAGAACGAGAACAGGTCATCCAGGTACAGCGCCTGGCTGGCCACCTGCGAGAAGCCGATCAGCAGGCCTTCCAGCAGCTGGCGCAGGCGCAGGAAGCTGCCGGCGAGGAAGGTCAGGTCGCCGATCGAGAAGTCCCCGCGCACCGTGCGCCATGCGATGTAGGCGTAGGCGGTGTAATACCCCAGCGTGCCCAGCGCAGCCAGCAGCGTGCCCCAGAACGCGCGGCGCCGTGCCAGGGCGCGGTTGGCCTGGAACAATGCCACCGACAGGCGCCGGTAGCGCTCCACCAGGAAGCGGTGCAGGTTGTAGATCTTCACTTCCTTGGCCGTTTCCACGCTGGCGCCCAGCTGGCGCAGGTAGTCGAGCTGGCGGCGCTCGGGCGTCCACTGGAAGTTGAGGCTGTAGCCGGCCGCGTTGAAGTGCGATTCGCCAATGAAGGCCGGCACCAGTGCCAGCGCCAGCAGCAGGATCAGCCACGGCGCGTAGACCAGCAGGCCGACGGCGAGGCTGGCCACGGTGATCGCGTCCTGCACCTGGCCGAACAGCTGGCTCATCAGGTTCATCCTGCCCATGGTCTGGCGGCGCGCACGGTCCAGCTTGTCCTGCAGGTCCGGGTCTTCGAAATCCTCCAGGTCCAGCGTCGCGGCGTGTTCCATCAGGCGGATGCTGGTGGCGTTGGCGAACAGTTCGGAAAGCAGAGCGTCGGCGTAGCTGACCAGTCGGCCGAGCAGGTCCGAGGCGATGGCCAGGCCGAATTCCAGTGCCAGCAGGCCCAGCAGTGGATTGAGCAGGCCGCTGGACAGCGCCTCGCCCAGCGGCGGGAAGCCGGCATCGTGCTGGCTCAGGTGCAGGGCGCTGTCGATGATCAGCTTGCCGACGTACAGCATCGCCACCGGCAGCAGGGCACGGATCAGGCGCAGCCCCAGGCTGGCCAGGGTGAGCGCCGGACTGGTCTTCCAGACCATGCGCAGGAAAGGGGGCAGATTGCGCATCGCCCTGAAGCGCTGGCGCAGGCTGGGTTTCTTCGCGGCGGCAGCGCCAGCGGTGGCGGAAGCAGGCATGCGCGTATTGTGCGCGCCTGCTACGTGCAGAGGGGGTCAGTGCAGCCGTGTGGCCGGCACCGGGGTCAGATCCCTTTGCCACACAAAGGGATCTGACCCTCCCGCATCCACGCATGGCGTGGATCTACCGTGTCGACCGAGGTCGACACCTACCAGCAGCTCCAGTGAACTATCGAAGGCGGGGTGGGTCAGGTCGCAGGGGCGTGAGCCGCATGGATGCGGCGACCGAGCTTACATGGACGTACTTGCAGCGTCCCCTGTGACCTGACCCACCCTGCCAACCCGCAGAAGAGCCAGCTTTTGCCGTTGCTCCAGCTGTTGCTCTGGCCTCTGCGGGTGCCGGGCGGCAGCCCGGCCAACAGGACCCTTTTACGGCAGCGGCGGCAGCAGCCCCGCACCCAGCCGGTTCCAGGCATTGATCACCGCAATGCCCATGCTCAGGTCACTGATGCCCTTCGCATCGAAGTGCGGCGCCAATGCATCGAACGCCGCCTGCGACGGCGCACCCTCGGTCAGCCGGGTCAGCGCCTCGGCCCAGCCCAGTGCCGCGCGTTCGCGCGCGTCGAAGAAGCGGCTTTCGTGCCAGGCGGGCAGGGTGTCCAGCTTGCGCGGCTCGATGCCGCCCTTACGCAGCGCCGTGCCGTGCATGTCCATGCAGTAGCCGCAGCCGTTGAGCTGCGACACGCGCAGGAACACCAGTTCCATCAGGGTCGGGTCGATCGAGCTGTCATGCACCGCCTGGCTGGTGGCCAGCAGGCCCTTGAAGGCCTCGGCGGCCAGACGGGTGTAGGGGACGCGGGGGGAGGTGTGATCGGACATCGTGGGCTCCACGGCGGCCACGATGGCCGCCTTCATCACAAGGACGCCGCAGCGTTGCGGTGCGTGACAACCTTCGGCAATTTTTCTGGATTCAGCACGCTGTACACGTTGGCGATGCGGCCATCGACCACTTCGATGGTGGTGACCGAGTGCAGGCGGTCGCTCTGGAAGCGCAGGATCGCCGGTTCGCCGTTGACGTAGCCCAGCTGCGCCGGATGCACCGCGCCGCGGCGGGCGATGGCCCAGAACAGGCGGCCGATGCGCTCGGCGCCCAGCAGCGGGCGGATCGCGGCGGTAACCACGCCGCCGCCGTCGGAGACCAGTTGCGCGTTGGCGTGCAGCAGGGCCTGGATCGCCTCGCTGTCGCCGCGCTGCGAGGCATCCATGAAGCGCTTCAGCAACTGCCGGTGCTGGATGGCATCGGCGTTGAAGCGCGGCCGTCCGGCCTGCAGGCGCTGCCGGGCGCGGTGCACCAGCTGCCGGCAGTTGGCCTCGCTGTGACCGATCAGCTCGGCGATCTCGCGATAGTCGTGGTCGAAGGCCTCCTTCAGCAGGAAGGCGGCGCGTTCTTCGGGGCCGAGTTGTTCGAGCAAGGTCAGGAAGGCCACCGAGACATCGTCGGCCAGCGCATGCAGCTGGGCCGGACCGGGCGCCGGGTCCGGCTCCAGGGTGACCGCCAGCGGTTCGGCCAGCCATGGGCCGACATAGTGCGCGCGCTCGCGCTTGGCCGCTCGCAGGCGGTCCAGGCCGAGCCGGGTGGTGGTGGTGACCAGCCAGGCCTCTGCATCGCGGACGCTGGCAGGATCGGCGCCGGACCAGCGCAGCCAGGCGTCCTGGACCACGTCTTCGGCGTCGGCGCGGCTGCCGAGCAGGCGGTAGGCCAGCGCCATCAGGCGCGGGCGGTGGGTCTGGAAAACGGTTTCGGCGTTCATGTGGGCAAGGACGCCGTAGTGGCGCGTGGCGTGACAGAGCGTCGGGGGAATCTTGCCGGCCAGCGGCCAGCACGACCACCCCGGGGCCGGGGGAGGGGGTAAAATGGGCGGATTACCCCCGCCAGCCTCGAGCAAGCGAGCAAGCCGTGACATCGATCAAGCAGGAAGACCTCATCCAGTCCATCGCCGACGCGCTGCAGTACATCTCGTACTACCACCCGGTCGACTACATCAAGAACCTCGCCGCCGCGTACGAGCGCGAGGAGTCGCCGGCCGCGAAGGAAGCGATGGCCCAGATCCTGATCAATTCGCGGATGTGCGCCGAAGGCCACCGTCCGATCTGCCAGGACACCGGCATCGTCACCGTGTTCCTGGAAATCGGCATGGACGTGCGTTGGGATGACGCCACCATGGGCGTGGAAGACATGGCCAATGAGGGCGTTCGCCGCGCCTACATGCATCCGGACAACAAGCTGCGCGCCTCGGTGCTGGCTGATCCGGCCGGCAAGCGGATCAATACCAAGGACAACACCCCGGGCGTGGTCAACGTCAAGGTGGTGCCGGGCAACAAGGTCGACGTCATCGTTGCCGCCAAGGGCGGTGGTTCGGAAGCGAAGACCAAGTTCGCCATGCTCAACCCGTCCGACTCCATCGTCGACTGGGTGCTGAAGACCGTGCCGACCATGGGCGCCGGCTGGTGCCCGCCGGGCATGCTCGGCATCGGCATCGGTGGCACCGCCGAGAAGGCGATGCTGCTGGCCAAGGAGGCGCTGATGGAACCGATCGACATCACCGAGCTGCAGGCCCGTGGTGCCTCCAACCGCATCGAGGAGCTGCGCCTGGAGCTGTATGAGAAGGTCAATGCGCTGGGCATCGGCGCGCAGGGCCTGGGCGGCCTGACCACTGTGCTGGACATCAAGATCAACGACTATCCGACCCATGCGGCCAACCTGCCGGTGGCGATGATCCCGAACTGCGCCGCCACCCGCCATGCGCACTTCACCCTGGATGGTAGTGGCCCGGTAATGCTGGACCCGCCGTCGCTGGAAGACTGGCCGAAGCTGACCTATGACGCGTCCAAGGGCACCCGGGTGGACCTGGACACGATCACCCCGGAAGATGTGGCCAGCTGGAAGCCGGGCCAGACCCTGCTGCTCAACGGCAAGCTGCTGACCGGCCGCGATGCCGCGCACAAGCGCATGGTCGACATGCTCAACAAGGGCGAGGAACTGCCGGTCGACCTGAAGGGCCGCTTCATCTATTACGTCGGCCCGGTCGATCCGGTGCGCGACGAAGTGGTGGGCCCGGCCGGCCCGACCACGGCGACCCGCATGGACAAGTTCACCGAGCAGGTACTGGCACAGACCGGCCTGCTGGGCATGGTCGGCAAGGCCGAGCGCGGCCCGGCCGCCATCGAGGCGATCAGGAAGCACAAGTCGGCCTACCTGATGGCCGTTGGTGGTTCGGCCTACCTCGTGTCCAAGGCCATCAAGGCGGCCAAGGTGGTTGGTTTCGCCGACCTGGGCATGGAGGCGATCTACGAGTTCACCGTGCAGGACATGCCCGTGACCGTGGCGGTGGATTCCACCGGCGAATCGGTGCACAAGACCGGCCCGCGCGAATGGCAGGCCCGCATCGGCAAGATTCCGGTGGTTGTGGAGTAAGCCTTCCATCCCGGACCAGACAACGGCGCTCCTGTGGCGCCGTTGTTGTATGGGCAAAAATATTGATGTTCCGGTAGCGGTTGTTCTGCTACGGTCGGAACACCCTCGCACAGGACGTGTCCATGGCCCTGCATCGATTCATCGTGGTAGGCGTGCTGCTGGCCCTGGCCGGTTGCAGCACCCCGGCGTCGTACGAAGGCGCGGATTTCCCCGCATCGGCGCAATGCCGCGTGCAGTGCCAGGCCGGCTATCGCAGCTGCATGGCGCAGAATGACTCCCTCGGCAGCCGCCAGAGCAACTGCGAGCAGCAGGTGGTGCCGGCGCCGGACAAGCGCTGCAAGGACGTGGACAATCCGGACCTGCGCCGAGCCTGCGAACTGAAGACGCACGACTGCGCGATGCGCGCGCCGATGATGTCCTGTGGCGAGCGCCGGGATTCCTGCATGAGCAGCTGCGGCTGAGCAACGATCGTGCGCGTGGGCGCATAATCGGCTGATCCACCTGCACAGGATCTTCCGCATGAGCACCACGCTGTATGGTTCGACCAGTACCGCCGCGCTGGTCGTGCACTGGCTGCTGATCGAGCTCGGCATCGAGCATGAACTGGTGCTGCTGGATTTCGACGCGCGCGAGCACAAGTCGGCGCAGTACCTGGCGCTCAATCCGGCCGGTGTGGTGCCGACACTGTTGATCGATGGCCTGGTACTGACCGAAGCGGCGGCCATCGCCCTGTACCTGGCCGATCGCCACCCGGAGGCCGGCCTGCTCCCGGTGCCGGGCACGCCGCAGCGAGGCGATGCCTACCGCTGGATGTTCTGGTGTGCCAATACGCTGCAGCCGGCCTATCGGGCCTGGTTCTATCCGCATGAAATGGCCGGCGAGGCGAACGTCGAGGCCAGCCGCGAGAGGGCGCGTCAGCGGCTCGAAGCGGCCTGGCAGCACGTTGCCGCTCACCTGCAGGCGCACGGCCCGTACCTGCTGGGCGCCACGCCCTGCGTGGTCGACTACATGCTGGTGATGCTGATGCGCTGGTCGCGCAACATGCCCAGGCCCAGCGACACCTGGCCAGTGCTGAAGGCGCATGCCACCTCGATGAAGGCGCGCCCGGCGTTCGCCGAGGTCTACCGCCGCGAAGGCATCACCGACTGGCGGTAACCAAAAAAGGGGACGGAGGGAATTAAGTCGTTTGTGCACATACGACTTAATTCCCTCCGTCCCCTTTTTCGGGTTACAGGATCTCCAGCACTGTTTCCGGTGGGCGGCACAGCCGCGTGCCCTTGGCCGTGCGCACCACGGGGCGATTGATCAAACGGGGGTGTTCGCTCATCGCCGCCAGCAGCGTGGCGTCGTCGGCGCCGTCCAGGCCCAGTTCGGCGAACAGCGCCTCCTTGCTGCGTACCAGTTCCTGTGCGTGCAGCCGGGATTCGGCCAGTACCTGGCGCAGCGTGGCTGCGTCCGGCGGGTTGCCCAGGTAGTCGATCACCACCGGCTCGAAGCCCGCATCGCGGATCAGCTTCAGTGCGCCGCGCGAGTTGCTGCAGGCCGGGTTGTGCCAGATCGTCACGTCCATCAGAACCACTCCAGCAGAGACACGCCCACACCCACATAGGTGGCCTTGTGGTTGTAGTCGATCAGGCTTTCGCCGTAGCCGTCGAAGACCTGCACATGGCCACGCAGCAGGTTGCTGATGGGGAAGCCGTAGTCCAGCTGCAGCGCACCGTGCGAACGGCTTCCGGTGCGCAGTGAATGGCGCGCCATCAGCGAGACCTCATGCCCATTGCGGTTCCAGGTCAGGGTGGCGTCGCCGCGACCCATGTAATCCTCGATGTCCGGATTGTTGTCTTCGCTGCGGCTTTCGGGAATGCGGTACCAGGGACGCAGCACCAGCGCCCAGTTCTCGCGGTCCAGGCCGATGTTGAGCATGACCCGGTTCCAGCTGCGTGACAGCGGGTCGGCGCGGCCATTGGACTGGTGGTTCAGCGCGATACCGGTCATGCGCCCGCGCCAGCCACCGATCGAGTAGCCGTTGCGGAACACCATCATCACTTCCGGCTCGTAATTGGTTTCGCGGAACGGGCGCGAATCCTCGCTGTTGTAGGCCTGCCAGCGCGAACTCTGGGTGTAGCCGGCCCAGATGTCGCCGTTGTCGCCGAACAGGTTCTCGACGATCTTGGTCTTGAAGCTGATCTGGAACTTCAGCTCGGCACTGTCGAGTACCTGCGGGGTGGTCACGCTGTTGGCCGGGTTCGGCGAGTGCGGCATGGTGTTGCGATCGCTGGTCCAGAAGGCGGGCAGCAGGTACACCGGCTTGTAGGCGCGCAGTTGGAACGGCCCCAGCTTGGAGTCCTCGGCCAGTTCCCAGCGGCTGTCCAGCAGCGAACCGCGGCCGGCGTTGGCCAGCGCGCTGTCCGGCGTTGCCGGGCGGAACAGGTCGCTCACCCGCTCGCGCAGCTTTTCCTCGCCCTGGCTCACGCGCGCGGTCTGCCGTTCTTCGCGGCGGGCCTGCGCAGCCGCTTCAGCGGCAGCATCAGCGGCGGCGGTAGCCTCCGGGGTATGCCCGAACAGGCGGTCATAGCAGGCCAGCCGGGCCGCGTCGGTGGTAATTGCCGCGCAGGCGGCCGGTGAGGCATCGGCGGTAGGCGCGAACTCCTGCGCAGCCAGCGGTGCACTGGCCAGGGCAAGCGCCAGCGGCGCCAGACGGGGAAACAGCGTGGGGAGGGTCATTGCAGCAGGCCCTTCGATGAATTCGGGAATCACACAGTGTGGCGGCTGTGCCGGATCGCGGCCAGCCCCACGGTTTATGCAGGGTCACAGCGTGCGCGTGGCGTGAAGGCCAGGTGGCTCAGAAGAACCAGGCGAACGCGAACAGGCCCAGCATCGCGATCACAACCGCCAGTTTCAGTGCCAGGCCAAGCAGGATGCCGAGCCAGGTGGCCAGGCCGACCTTGGTCGAGCGGCCGAGTTCGCGGGTGTGCCAGTACTCGCCGAGCAGGGCACCGACCAGCGGACCCGCGAACAGGCCGATGGGCATGAAGAACAGGCCGACGATGCTGCCGACGAAGGTTCCCCACAGCGCCTTGCGGCTGGCGCCGACACGCTGCGCGCCGACAACCGTGGCCAGCACGTCCACCAGCAGCGAAAGCAGGGTCAGTACCCCGAGCGCGACCAGGGTGGGCCAGCCGACGTGGGCGAAGCCGTCGGCCCAGGCGGCCAGCAGCAGTCCGATGAACACCAGCGGGATGCCCGGGAGGGCCGGCAGGATGATGCCGGCGATGCCTATCAGGACAAAAATGACCGCTAGCAGATACAAGATGAATGAGAGTCCCATGCTGTCCCGTATGGAGTCCGTTTTGGGGTTGACAGTGAAAGATTTTGCCAGTTGCTTTTTCGTTTTGGCCGGGTTAAGTTGCAGTCGCTGAGCTTGGCAAGGTCACCGTGGATCGTGGCCTGATGAAGCAAGATCTTCCCGATCCGCTGCATCGATGCACCTCGCTTCCCCCTTGCTTGTCAGCCGCCCACCAGGCGTTTCCAACAACAAGAGAGAGTCAAAGGGAGTTAGTGAGATGGCTGATCGCGAGACCGGTACCGTAAAGTGGTTCAATGATGCGAAGGGCTTCGGCTTCATCAGCCGCCAGAATGGCGAGGACGTGTTCGTGCACTTCCGCGCCATCGAGACCCAGGGCTTCAAGAGCCTCAAGGAAGGCCAGAGTGTGAGCTTTGAAGTCGTGCAGGGCCAGAAGGGCCTGCAGGCTGACAAGGTCCAGCCGATGTAACACCTGCCGTCCTCCGGCACGAAAAAGGCCCGCGCAAGCGGGCCTTTTTCTTGGCCTTTGGCCCGCTGCAGGTCAGCGCAGGATGACCTTGCCGTTGACCACGCGCACATAGGTGTTCTCACGGATGCCACCCAGGTCGCGCTGGTTGACCACGATGGTGCGGCCATCATCCATGCGCACGCTGATGTCGTAGGTATCGCTGGTCACATTCTTCTGGATCTGATTGCCGGCCAGGGCGCCACCGACCGCGCCTGCAGCGGCGGCAATGTTCTTGTTGCCACGGCTGCCACCGGTGTGGTCGGAGATTTCATGGCCGGCCACGGCGCCGACGATGCCGCCGAGGATCGCGCCGGTCGCACTGGGCGCGGTGCGGCCCGAGGGCACGGTGTTGATGCGGGTGACGATGCCACAGTCCGCGCAGCGGCCCTGGTTGTAGCCGCCGTTGTTGCCGTAGCCGCCGTTGTTGTAGCCGTTGTTGTAACCACCGCCACTGTAACCGGGCGAGGTGGCACAACCGGCCAGCGCGAGGGTAGCGATGGCGCTGGCGGCGATGAGCTGGATCTTCATGGGGCGTCTCCTGGCCGTGAAGGCGGGTATGTTGGGTGGTACTGCGTCATGCAGCAGGGTGGACGAATCCTCTCCCTTCGAACGTGAACAACGCGCCAACCAAGCACCTGATGCCCGGCTGCAGGATGAACGCGCCTCAGCGGAAATCCTGGTGGCAGGCCCGGCAATCGGCCTGCAGCGTTTCCACGAGCTGGGCCGAGGCCCTGCAGTCGCCTGGCGGTGCGGCCAGCGCCGTGTTGAGGTTGCCGCGAAGTCGGCTGGCGTGCTGCTGGAACTGCGTGCTGTCCTTCAGCCCGGGGAACGCCAGGTCCAGGTCATTGGACAACAGGCGTAGTGCCTGCAGCCGCGGCACGCTGTCGGCCAGGCTGCAGCGGTTCTGCTGCTGAGCCTGCTGCAGCAGCTGCGACTGCCGCTGCATCACCTGCATCAGGCTGTCCGGGAACGGGTCGCGACGCGCCTGCAGGGCGCGGCCCACCATTACCGTGGCGACCAAGCCGATCAGCAGGCCCAGGCACAGTACGAACAGGTAGCGATGGGCAGGGGACAGGCGGCGGGGCGGGCTGGCGTTCATGCGGGCTCTCCAGGCGTGCAACGGTGGGTTCGACGCCGACGTGCTTTGGGCGCTGGCACCTGCACGTTAAAATAGCCCGATGAACGAACAGGTCAAACAACGCTTCGCCGGCATCGAACGGCTGTATGGCGTGGGTGCGCTCGAGCGCCTGCAGGGCAGTCGCGTGGCGGTGGTCGGCATGGGCGGCGTCGGCTCGTGGGTGGTGGAGGCGCTGGCCCGTTCGGCGGTCGGTCATCTGACCCTGATCGATGCCGACGACATCTGCGTGTCCAACACCAACCGGCAGCTGCCGGCGATGGAAGGCAATTACGGGCGCAACAAGGCCGAGGCGATGGCCGAGCGCTGCCGTGCGATCAACCCGGGGATCGACGTCGACGCCGTGCAGGCATTCCTGACGATGTCCAACATGGCTGAGCTGCTGGACCGCGGGTTCGATCTGGTGATCGACGCCTGCGACAGCTTCCGGGTCAAGGTCGAGACGATCGCCTGGTGCCGTCGCCGCAAGCTGCCGCTGCTGACCGTCGGCGCTGCCGGTGGCCGCACCGACCCGACCCTGGTACGTATCCGCGATGTCTCGCGCACCGAGCACGACGCCATGCTGGCGCTGATCCGCAAGAAGCTGCGCAGCGAGTTCAACTTCCCGAAGAACGCCAAGCGCTATTTCGGCGTGCCGGCGGTGTATTCGCTGGAGAATGTGAAGTACCCGCAGGCCGATGGCAGCGTCTGCGGCATTCGTCCGAACCTGGGTGCCGATGCGGCGTTGAAGCTGGACTGCGGTGCCGGTCTGGGCGCGGCGACCCACATCACCGGCGCGTTCGCCTTTGCGGCGGTGGGCAAGGCGCTGGAGATGCTGCTGGAGCCGAAGAAGGCGAAAACCGAGGTGACCGAGGCCTACGCCGACGCGTGACGGTAGTGCCGGCCGCTGGCCGGCATCGGGTTCGTCGCGGTCGTTACAGCGTGCCGGCCAAGGTTGGCCCCCGCCTTTACGTTGCCGGCAGCGCGAACAGCCGCCGTGCATTCTCTGTCGTGGCCTGTGCCAGGGCCTCGAGCTCCATTCCGCGCAGCGCGGCCACGTGCCGGGCAATGGTTGCCAACCGTGCCGGTTCGTTGCGCTGGCCGCGGACCCCTGCGTCGGGCTGGTCGGGCGCGTCGGTTTCCAGCAGCAGCTGCTCCAGCGGCATCCCGCGTACCAGCCGTTGCAGGCGCTGCGCCCGCTCGTAGGTCAGCGGACCACCAAGACCCAGCAGGAAGCCGTGCCTGTGCAGTTGCGCGGCCTGTTCGGGGCTGCCGGAAAAACTGTGCACCACGCCGCGCAGGCCGCCGACGCGACGGATCGCGGCGATCACCGCATCCACCGCGCGTCGCGCGTGCACGATCACCGGCAGATTGAATTCTCGGGCCAGTTCCAGCTGGCCGATGAAATACGCCTGTTGAGCCTCGGCATCCAGTCCTTCGACGAAGAAGTCGAGGCCGCATTCGCCGATCGCGCAGGGGCGTTCGCGCTCGATCCACTGGCGCAGCAGTGGCAGGTGCCCAGGCTGGTGATCGGCCAGGAACATCGGGTGCAGGCCGAAGGCCGGGTACAGCCCGGGCGCCTGCTGGCAGACCTCGCGCAGTTTCGGCCAGCTGGCAGCGGTGACCGCTGGCACCACCTGTTGGCGCACACCCACGGCCTGCGCCCGCTCGATCACCGCGGCACGGTCAGGGTCGAACGCGCTCGCGTCGAGATGACAGTGGCTGTCGACCAGCACGCTCAACGCTGTTCCAGCGGCGGTGGCGTGGTGGCGTTGCGGCTCTTCCAGTTGGCCAGCAGCAGCGTGCCGAAGCCCAGCACCAGCTCATCGATGAACGGGATCGGGTCCGGGATGAACAGCGTCAGCACGAACAGGCCGGCGGTGAGCTTGAACAGGGTGGGGTAGCGCAGCCGGCGCGCCCACTGCAGTACTGGCAGCAGCATCGGGTTGGCCATGGCGGGGATCCTCGTGGGGAATATGCAAACGCTACCACGGGCCCTGCATTTCCTGATGCTGAATGGGTTACAGGAATGAGCAGGAAATGTGGAGATTCCGTTCAGGCAGCGCATGCTGCAATCTGTCCCGAGAACGTTGCGGATGGTCCGCAAGGAGCAGGTCATGAAAAGCACAACTACAACTGTCCTGGTCGCAGCGGGCGCGCTGCTGGTGGGTGGCATCGCCACCGCCGCCTTCATGAAGAGTGGCGACAAATCGCCCGACTCCATCAGCGCCGCAACCCCCAATGGCGAGTCGCGCCTGGTCGATGGCAACGCCACCGACGATGGCGTACGTGGTGACAAGCTCGACCCGTCGGCGCCGCGCGGGCTGGAATATGCCGATGTGCTGAAGGTCGACCCGATCACCGAGAAGCAGAAGGCCTATGCCACCGTGATCGGCACCGATCCGGTGCGCGAGACCTCCACCACCCAGACCCCGCACGAGGTCTGCCAGGACGTGACGGTGCAGGAGCGCCTGCCGGAGCGTGATGGCAACGTCGGCGGTACCGTGGTCGGCGCGGTGGTGGGTGGCCTGCTCGGCAACCAGGTCGGTGGCGGCAACGGCAAGAAGGCCGCGACCGCAGCCGGTGCGGTGGCCGGTGGCTTCATCGGCAACCAGATCGACAAGCGCCATGTGGGTGGTCGCGTGGTCAATCGTACCGAGCGCCAGTGCCACACCGAAACCGCAACGTCCGAGTCGAGCCGCGTCACCGGTTACAACGTGACCTATCGCAACGAAGACGGGACCACCGGCACCATGCGCATGGCCAGCAAGCCGGGCAGCCGCATCGCCATGGGTACCAATGATGTGGTGAAGGGCTACAACGTGACCTATCGCTATGATGGCGCCGAGAAGACCGTGCGCATGGACAACAAGCCGGCCAGCGATCGCCTGCCGGTGGTCGATGGCCAGCTGGTCACGCAGACCGCTGCTGCCGGCGCCACTGCGGCCACGCGCCAGTAATCCAGAACACCCTGCTGCACCCGACGGGCCGGCTCATGCCGGCCCGTTTCGTTGTGCGCACGGGCATTCATCCGTGGGGAAAGGGAATCGACCATGATGGATGCCCCCCTTCGACAAGGAGTCGGCATGAGCATCTTCGACCTGCGCCTGGAAACCGAGCGGCTGATCCTGCGCCCGCTGCTGCGCGAGGACTACGAACCGTACCTGGCATTCTGTGCCGACGAGGAAACGATGCGCACCCTGGGGGGTGTTCAACCGCCCTCGGTGGCATGGCGCGGCTTCTGCAGCCTGGCCGGCGCCTGGCAGCTGTTCGGCTTCTCGATGTTCAGCGTGATCGAGAAATCCAGCGGTGACTGGATCGGCCGGATGGGACCGTGGCAGCCGCAGGACTGGCCTGGGACCGAGGTCGGTTGGGGTATTCGGCATGCCAGCTGGGGCCGGGGCTATGCACCGGAAGCGGCGGTTGCCGCCATCGACTGGGCGTTCGACACGCTGGGCTGGGACGAGGTGATCCACACCATCGCCGAGAACAACGACAACTCGAGGGCGGTCGCGCGCAAGCTCGGCAGCACGCTGCTGCGCATGGGTGAATTGCCACCGCCGTACAACGACAAGCCGATGCAGATCTGGGGCCAGTCGCGCGAACAGTGGCGGCAGCGCCGTTCGCCGTTGTAGAGCCGAGCCCATGCTCGGCTGCATCTGGCGCACAGCAGCCGAGCATGGGCTCGGCTCTACAGATTGTCCGCATGCTGCATCCGCGCTTGGCATTCACCGGCGGGCTTGCCAGACTGCGTGCAGCTGGCCGCCGGCCGGATCCGAGGAATCAGGCAATGGTGGAAGAGCGCGTCCCGTTGACGGTGCATGGCATGTCGGTGTCCGGCAATTGCCACAAGGTCCGCCTGCTGCTGGAGCAGCTCGGCAGCCGCTACCGCTGGGTGGAAGTGGACAGTGCCCATGGCCAGACCCACACCGCCGAGTTCCTTGCGCTCAATCCCAACGCCAAGGTGCCGTTGATCGTCCGCGACGATGGCCGCGTGTTGACTGAATCCAATGCGATCCTGTTCTGGTTGGCCGAAGGGACGCCCTACCTGCCTACCGACGGTTGGGAACGCGCGCAGGCATTGAGCTGGATGTTCTTCGAGCAGTACACGCACGAGCCATGCGTGGCGGTAGCGCGCTTCATCCGCGGCTGGACACCGCCCGATTCACCGCGCCGTTCTGAACTGCCACGCCTGCACGAGCGTGCCGCCACCGCGCTGGCCGTGATGGAGCAGCACCTGCGCGAAGCGCAGTGGTTCACCGGCAGCGCATACGGCATCGCCGACATTGCGCTGTTCGCCTATACCGACGTGGCAGGCGAAGGCGGCATCAGCCTGGCGCCCTTCCCGGAAGTGCGCGCCTGGCTGCAGCGCGTGCGTGCGCAGCCGCGCTTCGTGGCGATGCCAGCGGTGACCGCCGAGGTGCGCGCGCGCTTCGAGGCCGCCTGATCCCACAGGATAGCGCCCGGCGCTGCCGGGTGGAACGCAACAACGACACGGAGGGTGTTCGATGTTTGCTGTGGTTCCAGATCCGATTCCTGCGCGCATGCGCGTGCTCAACCGCGCCGAAGTGTGCGACGCCAATTTCCTCGACGCGGTGCGTGGCTGGCGAGGCACACCGCGCGCACGTCCTGCGCCGGACGCGCCGATCCTGCCGGGCAGCACGCTCAGCGCTGCGGCCTTCGGTGAGCTGTTCGATTCGCAGCTGGCCAGCCGCCAGCTGGACCTGATGGCGCGCGTATTGCGCGTGCAGAACAAGGTCTTCTATACCATCGGGTCGTCCGGCCATGAAGGCAACGCGCTGCTGGCGCGGGCCTGCCGGCATACCGACCCCGCATTCCTGCACTATCGCTCCGGCGCCTTCATGCTCGAGCGCTCGCGCCAGGTGCCGGGCATCGACCCGTTGCGCGATGCGGCGCTTTCATTCGCGGCCAGCGCCGATGATCCGGCCAGTGGCGGCCGGCACAAGGTGTGGGGCAGCAAGCCATTGTGGGTATTGCCGCAGACCTCGACCATCGCCTCGCACCTGCCGAAAGCGCTGGGCACCGCGCTGGCCATCGAGAGCGGCAAGCGGCTGGGCCATGCGCTTCCCATTCCGGCCGACAGCATCGTGCTGTGCTCGTTTGGCGACGCCTCGGCCAATCATGCCACTGCGCAGACCGCATTCAACACCGCGATGTGGGCCGCCTACCAGAAACTGCCGGCGCCAATCCTGTTCGTCTGCGAGGACAACGGGCTGGGCATCTCGGTGAAGACGCCGGACGGCTGGATTGCCGAGCGTTTCAGCCACCAGCCGGGGCTGGACTATTTCCTTGCCGATGGCCTCGACCTGGCCACCGGGCACGCCCAGGTGCAGGCCGCAGTGGACCACTGCCGGCGGACGCGGCGACCGACCTTCCTGCATCTGCGCACCACGCGCCTGATGGGCCACGCCGGCACCGACTTCGAGGTGGAATGGCGTGCATTGCCGGAATTGTGCGCGGCCGAGGCGCAGGATCCGCTGTTGCGCTCGGCGCAGATCGCGCTGGAATCGGGCTGGATGGATGCAGCCGCCATCGAAGTGGCCTACGAGACGATGCGCGCGCGCTGCATGGCCGCCGCTGCCGATGCCGAAGGCCGCGCGAAGCTGCAGTCGCTGCAGGAGGTCATGGCGCCATTGGCACCCTATACGCCCGCGGCGGTGCAGGCCGAAGCCCGGCGCGAGGTCGCCGACGAAGCGCGCGAGGCACTCTATGGCGGTGCCGAGGCCTTGCCGGAACGACAGGCGCCACGGCATCTCGCGATCCAGATCAACCACGGCCTGCAGGAACTGCTTGCGAAGTATCCGCAGAGCCTGCTGTTCGGCGAGGACGTGGCTCAGAAGGGCGGTGTGTACACCGTCACCAAGGATCTGCTGCGCCGCTTCGGCCCACGCCGGGTGTTCAACACGCTGCTGGATGAAACCATGATCCTGGGCATGGCGCAGGGCCTGGCCAACCTGGGCATGCTGCCGGTTCCGGAGATCCAGTACCTGGCCTACCTGCACAACGCCATCGACCAGCTGCGTGGTGAAGCCTGTTCGCTGCAGTTCTTCTCCAACGACCAGTACCGCAACCCGATGCTGGTGCGGGTGGCCGGGCTGGGCTACCAGAAGGGTTTCGGCGGGCACTTCCACAACGACAACTCGATCACCGCGTTGCGCGACATCCCCGGGCTGGTGGTCGGCTGCCCCTCGCGCGGCGACGATGCGGTGATGATGCTGCGCACGCTGGCTGCACTGGCGCGGGTGGATGGGCGCGTGGCGGTGTTCCTGGAGCCGATCGCGCTGTACATGAGCAAGGACCTGCACGAAGCGGGGGATGGCCAGTGGCTGTTCGACTACCCGGCACAGGGCCGGGCGCTGGTGCTGGGCGAGGGCCGGGTCTATGCACCGGAGGCCGGAGACCTGGTGATCTACACCTATGGCAATGGCGTGCCGATGGCGTTGCGCGCGGCGCGGGCGATCGAGCAGCAGCTGGGCTGGCAGGTGCGGGTGGTCGACCTGCGCTGGCTGGTACCGTTGGATGCCGGCTTCATCGCGGCCCAGGCCGCGAGCGCGCGGCGGGTGCTGGTGCTGGACGAAGGCCGCCACAGCGGCGGAGTGGGTGAGGGCGTGGTCACGGCGCTGGTCGAGGCCGGCTTTGGTCACCTGCCGCTGCGCCGCGTCTGTGGCGCCGACACCTACACGCCACTGGCAGGGGCAGCAATGTTCGGGCTTCCAAGCGACAATGCGGTGATTGGCGCCGCCCTCGACCTGGCGCAGGAACCCTGATGCATGTGTGGATTGGCGGGAATGTTGTTGCCGGCGCCGCTGGCGTCGGCCGAGGCGCTGCAGGCGCAGGCGCTGGCCATGGGCCAGGCGCTGCACCATCGCGGGCCGGATGATGGCGGCAGCTGGGTCGATGCCGAGGCGGGCATCGCGCTGGCGCATCGGCGCCTGAGCATCCTTGATCTGTCCCCGCTGGGCCACCAGCCGATGGCCTCGGCGGACGGCCGCTACGTGATGGCCTACAACGGCGAGGTCTACAATTTCGCGGCTCTGCGTGAACAGCTGGAGCCGCTGGGGCACACCTTCCGCGGCCATTCCGACACCGAAGTACTGCTGGCGGCGATCCTGCAGTGGGGCGTGGAAGATACCCTGCAGCGCTGCAACGGCATGTTCGCCATCGCGCTGTGGGACCGCCAGGATCGTTGCCTGTGGCTGGCCCGCGACCGCGTCGGCAAGAAGCCGCTGTACTACGGCTGGGCCGGCGACACGCTGGTGTTCGGTTCGGAACTGAAGGCGCTCTGGCAACACCCGGCGTTCGACAACGACATCGACCGCGATGCGCTCACCTTGCTGCTGCGGCTGGATTACATCCCGGCGCCGCACAGCATCCACCAGCGCTGCTACAAGCTGATGCCGGGCCGGGTGCTGCGGCTGGATGCAGCGGCTGTGGCCGCAGGCGCCGCGGCACACCGCCCGGAGCAGGCACAGCGCCCGTACTGGGATGCGCGCGCACGCATGCAGGCGGCGTTGGCCGCCCCGTTCCAGGGCCGCATCGAAGAGGCCGAGGAACAGCTGGACACGCTGCTGCGTGATGCGGTGGCGCTGCGCATGGTGGCCGACGTGCCGGTCGGCGTATTCCTGTCCGGCGGCACGGACTCATCGCTGGTGGCGGCGCTGATGCAGGCGCAGAGCGGACAGCCGGTGCATAGTTTCAGTATCGGCTTCACCGACTCGGGACATGACGAAGCACCGCTGGCCAGGGAGCTGGCGGCTCACCTCGGCTGTGATCACACCGAGTTGTACGTCAGTGGCGCCGACGCGCTGGCCGTGGTGCCGCAGTTGCCGGCGATGTTCGATGAGCCTTTTGCCGATGCGTCGCAGGTGCCGACCGCGCTGGTCGCACGGCTGGCGCGGCAGGGCGTGACCGTCGCGCTGTCCGGCGACGGTGGCGACGAGCTGTTCTTCGGCTACACCCGGTATGTACGCGCGCTGCGCAACTGGCAGATGCTCGAACGCGTGCCGGGGCCGCTGCGGCGCTGGATGGGCGCACGCTCGCAGCAGCAGGGCGAGGCCTCGCGGACCGGTGGCCTGGCGGCGCTGCTGGCCGAGACCGGCGCACGTGGCATCGGCGACGTCTACCGCAACCGCATCTCGCGCTGGCGCGATCCTGCCGCGGCGGTGCCCGGCGCGCAGGCCGCCGGCAGCTTCTACGACCTGGCCGATCCGCTGCACGGCGCGGGGACACCGGCCGACGCGATGATGCTGGCCGATTTCGTGACCTACCTGCCCGATGACCTGTTGTGCAAGGTCGACCGGACCTCGATGGCGGTCAGCCTGGAGGCGCGCGCGCCATTGCTGGACTGGCGCGTGGCCGAGTTCGCCTGGTCGCTGCCGCTGGGCTTCAAGCGCAGTGAGACGACCAGCAAGGTGCTGCTCAAGCGCGTGCTGGGCCGTTACGTGCCGCATTCAATGGTGCACCGTCCCAAGCGCGGCTTCGGCGCACCGGTCAGTGACTGGTTGAAGGGCGACCTGCGACCCTGGGCAGAGGACTTGCTGCAGCCGGCGCGGCTGGAGCGTGAGGGCGTGCTGTCGGCGGCGGCGGTGCAGCCGCTGTGGCAGCAGTTCCTGGGGGGGCAGCGCAAGTGGCATACCCACCTGTGGAACGTGCTGATGTTCCAGGCCTGGCAGGCGCATTGGCGGCAGGCGCGGACCGGCGTGACCGGCGGCTGATCTTCACCGGATGGCACGGGCCTGGCGACTAGGCTGGGCCTCCCGCACCGTGAGGAGTATGTCCCGATGTCCGTCCCCACCATCGCCGTGTTCGTTGGCAGCCTGCGCAGGGATTCCTGCAACCGCAAGCTGGCCCATGCGCTGGAGAAGCTCGCCGGTGATCGCGCGCGCTTCCAGTACGTGCAGATCGGCGATCTGCCGTTGTACGACCAGGATTTCGACGCCGATTATCCGCCGCAGGGCACCCGGCTGAAGGACCAGGTGCGCGCCGCCGACGCGGTGCTGTTCGTGACACCCGAGTACAACCGGTCGGTGCCTGGCGTGCTCAAGAACGCCATCGATATCGGATCGCGCCCGTACGGTGACAGTGCGTTTGCCGGCAAGCCGGCGGCGGTGATCGGCGCCTCCATCGGCCAGATCGGTACCGCCGTGGCCCAGCAGCACCTGCGCAACTGCCTGGCCTTCCTGGACATGCATGTGCTGGGCCAGCCCGAGGCATTCATCCACTTCAAGGACGGCCTGATCGATGCCGACGGCACGATCCACAACGAAGGCACGCAGAAGTTCCTGCAGGGTTACGTGGACCGGTTCCTGGCGTTGATCGCAGTGCACGTCAAGGGCGATTGACGCCTGCGGGGTCAGAGTCCCCTGCGTCGAAGGGGATCCGACCCCGAGCGTTGATCTGCGATAATGTCCCGCTCGGGCGCCGCAACGGCGTCCGTCGCAGGCAGTGCGACGCTCTCACGCCAGTCTGGCCAGGTACCGGCGGATATCCCCCGTTTTCCCACGGCTTATCCACAGGTTTGTCCATGGCTGCCGGGGTCGGCACATGCCTACACTCATCTGGTCCACTTTTGCAGGAAACACCGCAGCATGTCCGCTCGTCCCGGCTTCCGTTCCAACCGCAGAGAGCGCGGTGATGGCTTCGATCGCGATCGCGACGAGTCGCGCATCGACCAGTTGCGGGTACCGCCCCATTCGGTGGAAGCCGAGCAGGCGGTGCTGGGTGGCCTGATGCTGGCGCCCGAGGCGTATGACCGTGTCAACGACCAGCTGACCGAAAGCGACTTCTATCGTCGCGATCACCAGATGATCTATCGTGCGATCCGCGAGCTGTCCGAGCGCGAACGGCCGTTCGATGCGGTAACGCTGGGCGAGTGGTTTGAATCGCAGGGCAAGATGGAACTGGTGGGGGACGGCGCCTACCTGATCGAACTGGCCAGTACCACGCCGTCAGCTGCCAACATCGTGGCCTACGCCGAGATCGTGCGCGACAAGGCGGTGCTGCGGCAGCTGATCCAGGTCGGCACCGACATCGTCAACGACGGTTTCCAGCCGGAGGGGCGTGACAGCAGCGAGCTGCTGGCCTCGGCGGAAAAGAGCGTGTTTGCAATCGCCGAACAGGGTGCGCGTGGCCGTACCGATTTCGTGGCCATGCCCGGTGCACTGAAGGATGCCTTCGAGGAGCTGCGCAACCGCTTCGAGAACGGCGGCAACATCACCGGCCTGCCGACCGGTTACAACGATTTCGATGCGATGACCGCTGGCCTGCAGCCGACCGACCTGATCATCCTCGCGGCGCGCCCGGCAATGGGCAAGACCACCTTCGCGCTGAACATCGCCGAGTACGCGGCCATCAAGTCGAAGAAGGGCGTGGCGGTGTTCTCGATGGAAATGTCGGCATCGCAGCTGGCGATGCGCCTGATTTCCTCCAACGGCCGCATCAACGCGCAGCGCCTGCGTACCGGCCAGCTGGAAGACGAGGACTGGAGCCGCGTCACCAGCGCGATCAAGATGCTGAAGGAAACCAAGATCTTCATCGACGATACGCCGGGCGTGTCGCCGGAAGTGCTGCGTTCCAAGTGCCGCCGCCTCAAGCGCGAGCATGACCTGGGCCTGGTGGTGATCGACTACCTGCAGCTGATGAGCGTGCCGGGCAACAGCGAGAACCGCGCGACCGAAATCTCGGAAATCTCGCGTTCGCTGAAGGGACTGGCCAAGGAACTGAACGTGCCGGTGATCGCGCTTTCCCAGCTCAACCGCTCGCTGGAAACGCGTACCGACAAGCGCCCGGTGATGGCCGACCTTCGCGAATCGGGCGCAATCGAGCAGGACGCGGACATGATCGTGTTCATCTACCGCGACGACTACTACAACAAGGAAAACTCGCCGGACAAGGGCCTGGCCGAAATCATCATCGGCAAGCACCGTGGTGGCCCGACTGGCTCGTGCAAGCTGAAGTTCTTCGGTGAGTACACCCGCTTCGACAACCTGGCCCACGATTCGGTCGGTTCGTTCGAATAACGGTCACGCCGGCCGCTGGCCGGCAACCGCCACCGGGCGCTGAGAGCCAAGGCACCGGCAGGAGCCACTGTCAGCGCGGGTTCCATGCGGTTGCCACGAAGCGCAGCCGGGCGTGGGCGTGGCGTTGCACTGCGCTGGATCGGTTTCATCGCCCCCAGCCCGGTTTCGTCGCAAACCGTTTGCCGGCGCCAGGGCAGGGCGCCAAGGTGTTCGCAGGCGGCAGGGTGCCGCCCCAAGGAGACCGTGATGAAGACCCTGTTCGCGCTCGGCGTGTGGTGCCTGCTGTTCGTACTGTGCTGGCCGCTGGCGATCCTCGCCCTGATCGCCTGGCCGTTCGTGTGGCTGCTGAGCCTGCCGTTCCGACTGGTCGGCATCACCTTCTCGGCGCTGTTCGCGTTCCTGCGCGCGCTGTTCATGCTGCCGGCGCGCATGCTCGGTGGCCGGGCGGTGCCCGCATGAGGGCGGTGGTGCTGGTCGGTCTGGCCCTGTTGGCCGGCCCGGTACTGGCCGCACCTCCAGCACCGCCTTCGGTGTGGCTGGAGCGCCAGCAGGCAGCCGGTGCCGACGAAGCGAATGCTGCGGGGGCGAAGCCTCTGGCGGTACCCGAGGCCAGGGAGCGCTGCCGGGTCACCAAGGAATGGAAGGTCGGCGAGACGGTGGTGCAGCATCGGGTCTGTGAGGATCCACCGAAGAAGCCGGCTGGAAAGGCGTAGCGCCGAGCCCATGCTCGGCTAGGCTTTCACGGACCACCAAATGCGCAGCCGAGCGTGGGCTCGGCTCTACACCAGGGCAGCCAACAAAAAACCCCGCCGAGGCGGGGTTTTTCTTCTGCAGGTGAGTGCCGACCAACGGTCGGCACCTACCATGATGCAGATCAGTTCGCTTTGTGGATGGCGCGCTTGCTGACCGCCATCGCGGCGTCGTGGATCACTTCCGAGAGCGACGGGTGGGCGTGGCAGATGCGGGCCAGGTCATCGGCCGAGCCGCTGAACTCCATGGTCAGCACGCCTTCGTGCACCAGTTCGGAGACGTTGGCGCCAACCAGGTGCATGCCGAGGATGCGATCGGTTTCGGCATGGGCCAGGATCTTCACGAAGCCGGCCGGCTCGATCATCGCCACTGCACGACCGTTGGCGGCGAACGGGAAGCTGCCGGCCTTGTACGGAATGCCTTCGGCCTTCAGCTGGGCTTCGGTCTTGCCGACCCAGGCCAGTTCCGGCTCGGTGTAGATGACCCACGGGATGGTGTCGAAGTTGACGTGGCCCGGCAGGCCGGCGATCAGCTCAGCCACCGCGATGCCTTCCTCGAAGCCCTTGTGCGCCAGCATCGGGCCGCGCACGCAGTCGCCGACCGCCCACACGCCGTTGACGCCGGTGTGGCAGTGCGCATCGACTTCGATCTGACCACGCTCGTTGATCTTCACGCCGGTGCCTTCGGCCAGCAGGCCCTTGGTGGCGGCGCGACGGCCGACGGCCACCAGCAGCTTGTCCACGGTCAGGGTCTTTTCGCCTTCCGCGTCGGTGTAGGTGACGATGACTTCCTTCTTCTTGCCCTTGCCGGTGATCTCGGTCTTGGAAACCTTGGCGTTGAGCTTGATGTCCAGGCCCTGCTTCTTGAATTCCTTGGCAGCGGCCTTGGCCACTTCAGCGTCGGCAGCCGCCAGGAACTCCGGCATGGCTTCCAGGATGGTCACTTCAGCGCCCAGGCGCTTCCACACGCTACCCAGTTCCAGGCCGATCACGCCGGCGCCGATCACCGCCAGGCGGTTCGGCACTTCGGTGAAGTCCAGGCCGCCGACGTTGTCGACGATGGTCTCGCCGTCGAACTTGGCGAACGGCAGCTCGATCGAATCCGAACCGGCCGCGATGATGACGTTGGTGCCCTTCAGCTCGACTTCCGAACCGTCGTGCTGCTTCACCTTGACCACGTTGCCTGGCTGCAGCTGGCCGAAGCCGTAATAGGCGGCGACCTTGTTGGCCTTGAACAGCATGCCGATGCCGCCGGTGAACTGCTTGACGATCTTGTCCTTGCGGCCAATCATCGCCTCGACGTCGATCTTGGCATCCTTGAAGCTGATGCCGTGGTCGCCAAAGATGTGGCCCATGTTCCAGAACTGGCGCGAGGAATCCAGCAGCGCCTTGGACGGGATGCAGCCCACGCGCAGGCAGGTGCCGCCGAGGGCCGGCTTGCCGTCCTTGCCCAGCGCTGCGTCGATGCAGGCGGTCTTCAGGCCCAGCTGGGCCGCGCGGATGGCAGCGTGGTAACCGGCCGGGCCGGCACCGATGACGACGACGTCGAATTGTTCAGCCATTGAATTATTCCTTGATGCATTACCAGAACCCCTCCGCGCAGGCGCGGAGGGGCGGGAGGTTTCTTACAGGCCGAACAGCATGCGGCCCGGGTTTTCCAGCTGGTTCTTGATGTCCACCAGGAACTGCACCGAGTCCTTGCCGTCGATGATGCGGTGGTCGTAGGACAGCGCCAGGTACATCATCGGCGCGATCACGACCTGGCCGTTCTGGGCGATCGGACGCTCCTTGATGGCGTGCATGCCCAGGATGGCGCTCTGCGGCGGGTTGATGATCGGGGTCGACAGCAGCGAACCGAAGGTGCCGCCGTTGGTCACGGTGAAGGTGCCGCCCTGCAGTTCTTCCAGGCCCAGCTTGCCGTCACGTGCCTTCTTGGCGTAGTCGGCGATGGTCTTCTCGATGTCGGCGAACGACATGCGCTCGACGTTGCGCAGGACCGGCGTGACCAGGCCCTTCTCGGTCGACACGGCGATCGAGATGTCCGAGTAGCCGTGGTAGATGATGTCGTCGCCGTCGATCGAGGCGTTGACCAGCGGGAAGCGCTGCAGCGCGTTGGCAGCGGCCTTCACGAAGAAGCTCATGAAGCCCAGCTTGATGCCGTGGGCCTTGACGAACTCGTCCTGCAGCTCCTTGCGCGCCGCCGACACCTTGGACAGGTCGACTTCGTTGAAGGTGGTCAGCATGGCGGTGGAGTTCTTCGACTCCATCAGGCGCTCGGCGATGCGCTTGCGGATGCGGGTCATCGGCACGCGTTCTTCCGGACGTGCGCCACCGGCCTTGCCGGCGCCGCCGTTGCGGGCGAAGTTGACGATGTCTTCCTTGGTCACTGCACCACGACGGCCGGTGCCGTCGACGTCGGCCGGGTTCACGCCTTCGGTGATGGCGGTGAAGCGGGCGCCCGGCGGCAGGGTGTCGGCGGCCGACTTGGCAGCCGGAGCCGGAGCGGCGGCAGCGGCCGGAGCAGCGGCGGCCGGTGCGGCTTCAGCCTTCTTCTCTTCAGCGGCCGGAGCCGGAGCCGCAGCCACGGCGCCTTCTTCGATGATCGCCACGACCTGGCTGGAGGTCACGGTATCGCCTTCCTTGAACTTGATTTCCTTCAGCACGCCGTCAACCGGCGACGGCACTTCCAGCACGACCTTGTCGGTTTCCAGGTCAAGCAGGTTTTCGTCGCGCTTGACGGCGTCGCCCACCTTCTTGTGCCAGGTGGCGATGGTGCCGTCGGCGACGGATTCGGGCAGTACCGGGGCTTTGACTTCGGTGGCCATTGCGGGAGCTTCCTGGTTTGTCTTCTAAATAGGGGGAGGATTATTCAGCGAACGTGTCGTTGAACGGGTTGACCAGTGCGTCGGCAATCAGCTGCTGCTGCTCGCGGACGTGGTCAGCCATGTGACCGGCAGCCGGCGACGCCGAACGTGCGCGACCGGCGTAGTGCAGGTTCTGGCCATCGGCCAGGCAGAACTGCAGGTGGTGGCGGATCTGGTACCACGCGCCCTGGTTCTGCGGTTCTTCCTGCGTCCACACCACGTCGGTGGCCTTGCCGTACTTCTTCAGCTCGGCAGCCAGCAGCGCACGCGGGAACGGATACAGCTGCTCCACGCGGATGATCGCCACGTCGTCCTGGCCACGCTTGGTCTGGTCTTCCAGCAGGTCGTAGTAGACCTTGCCCGAGCACAGCACCACGCGCTTGACCTTCTTGGCATCGGCATTGGCGTCGCCGATCAGGTGCTGGAACTCGCCATTGGCCAGTTCGTCCAGGGTCGACACGGCCAGCTTGTGGCGCAGCAGCGACTTCGGCGACATCACCACCAGCGGCTTGCGGGTGGTCATGTGCAGCTGGCGACGCAGCATGTGGAAGGCCTGCGCCGGGGTCGACGGCACGACAACCAGCATGTTCTCCAGGGCGCACAGCTGCAGGAAGCGCTCCAGGCGCGCCGAGCTGTGTTCCGGGCCTTGTCCTTCATAGCCATGCGGCAGCAGCAGGGTCAGGCCGGAAATGCGGCCCCACTTGGCTTCACCGGCGGCGATGAACTGGTCGATCACCACCTGGGCACCGTTGGCGAAGTCGCCGAACTGGCCTTCCCAGATGCACAGCGTGTTCGGATCGGTGGTGGAGAAACCGTACTCGTAGGCCATCACCGCTTCTTCGCTCAGCAGCGAGTCGATGACGGTGGCCTTCTCCGGCGAATCCACCAGCTGCCGCAGCGGCATGTAGTAGTTGTCGGTCTTCTGGTCGTGCAGGATCGCGTGGCGGTGCGTGAACGTACCGCGGCCGACGTCCTGGCCGACCAGGCGCAGCGCATGGCCTTCGTCGAGCAGGGTGGCGTAGGCCAGGTTCTCGGCAAAGCCCCAGTCGCCCGGAATCTCGCCGGCGGCCATCTTGCGGCGGTCGTCGTAGACCTTGGCCACGCGCGAGTGCAGCTGCACTTCGTCCGGGATGGTGTTGATCAGCTTGGCCAGCTCGACCAGCTTGTTCTTCTCGACCTTGGTCGAGACCGGATCGGACAGCTTGCCTTCCAGCAGCTTCGGCCAATCGACGAACAGCGGGCTGCTCGGCGGGGTCTTCTCGACCTTGGCCAGCTCGGTGGTCACTTCACCCGCGTCCAGCTTCTCGCGGTAGGCATCGACCATGGCCTTGCCGGCACCGGCGGCGATCACGCCCGCCTTTTCCAGCTGCTCGGCATACATCTCGCGGGTGGTCGGGTGCTTGCGGATCACCTGGTACATCAGCGGCTGGGTGATCGCCGGCTCGTCGGCCTCGTTGTGGCCCCAACGGCGGTAGCACATCAGGTCGATGACCACGTCCTTGGCGAACTTCTGGCGGAACTCGAAGGCCAGCTGCGCGGCGAACACGACGGCTTCCGGATCATCGCCGTTCACGTGCAGCACCGGGGCGGCGATCATCTTCGCCACGTCGGTGGCATAGCGCGTGGAGCGCGTATCCAGCGGGTTGGAAGTGGTGAAGCCGACCTGGTTGTTGACCACGATGTGCACGGTGCCGCCGACGGCGAAGCCGCGGGCCTGCGACATCTGGAACAGCTCCATGACCACGCCCTGGCCGGAGAAGGCCGCGTCGCCGTGGATCAGGATCGGCATGACCTGCTTGCGTGCGGTGTCCTTGCGGCGCTCCTGGCGCGAACGCACGGAACCGGCCACGACCGGGTCGGCGATTTCCAGGTGCGACGGGTTGAACGCCAGTGCCAGGTGCACCGGGCCACCGTCGGTGGCCACGTCGGCGGAGAAGCCCATGTGGTACTTCACGTCGCCGGCCGAAGCGTGCTCGTCGTGTTCGAACTTGCCTTCGAATTCGTCGAACAGCTTGCGGGGATTTTTGCCCAGAGTGTTGACCAGCACGTTCAGGCGGCCGCGGTGGGCCATGCCGATCACCACGTCCTTGACGCCATCCTTGCCGGCGCTGCGGATGATGGTGTCCATCATCGGGATCAGCGAGTCGCCGCCTTCCAGCGAGAAGCGCTTCTGGCCGACGTACTTGGTGTGCAGGTAGCGCTCCAGGCCTTCGGCCGCGGTCAGGCGCTCCAGGGTGCGGCGCTGGGTGTCAGCGTCCAGCTGGTAGTTGCCACCGGCCGCTTCCAGCTTCTTGTAGATCCACTGGCGCTGCTCGACCTCGGAGATGTGCATGAACTCCGCGCCGATCGAGCCGGTGTAGGTCGCCTTCAGGCGTGCGAGCAGGTCGCGCAGCTTCATGCGCGGCTGGCCGCCGACGCCGCCGGTGCTGAACTCACTGTTGAGATCGGCATCGGACAGGCTGTGGAACGGCAGGCCCAGGTCCGGCGTGTTGACCGGCGCGGCCAGGCCCAGCGGATCGAGGCGGGCGTCCAGGTGGCCGCGCGAGCGGTAGGCGGTGATCAGACGACCGACATTGCGCTCGCGCTCGTCGCCCGCACCGCTGCCGGTGCCAGCTTTCAGCGCATCCTTGGCCGCGTCCGCGATGTGGGAGATGACGGCCGAGTGCGGAATGTCACCTGCTTCACGGCCCTTGAAGCCATCGAAGTAGGTTTTCCATTTGGGATCGACACTATCCGGGGAGACCAGGTACTGCTCGTACAGGTCCTCGACATAGGAGGCGTTGCCGCCGGCGAGTTGCGAAGATTGCGCAAACTGCTTCAGTTGATTGTCCACGATGGAGGGTGTTGATTCGCTTTGTGGGGTATGGCTTCAGAAGGACCCGGCAGGAAGATGAATAGCCCTGCGCGGGCGCGTTCAAACAGCCAAATTGTACCCCCAACGGGACACGAAGGGGCACCACCACAGGTATCCCGCGTCCGCTGGTGCCGGTTCCAGACAGGTTGGGTCAGCGGTGCCGGCTCAGATGCCGAGCGCGCGCAGTTCGCTGCAATCGCGCGAACGGTCCCAGACGCGCTGCAATTGCTGCTCGAACGGCTGCGAACGTGCCGGCAGCGCGATGCCGGCCTCGCCGTCGAGGCGATGGCCGATCAGACGAAAGTAGAAGTCGCCCGCATCGTTGAGCAGGCAGGCCGAGGCCAGCGCGCGGTCGACCGGATCGCTGACCTCGCGGAACTGGATCACGCTTGGCAGGCGCTGGGCCAGCGCCAGCAGCGGTGCCCCGGCAGAGGCGATCGCAGCGGCATCGTGCACGATCACCCGCAGCTGCTTGTCATGGCGGGCGGTGACGAAGCGGCGCAGGGCGGCCTGTACCGGGGGCGCGTCGAGCAGCCCCGGGTCCAGCTGGCGGCTGTGCAGCCACAGCTGGCGACGGGCGCGGTGGATGATGGCTGTGGTGATGGCCACCGCCTCGGCGCGGCGGTCGATCGCGCTGGCCGCGCCCAGCCGGCGGCGCATCTGCTGGTGGCCGATGCCGGCCTCCTCGAACACCTCGCCTTCAGGCAGGAAGCCCTGGCGGGCATAGAATTCGCGGGCGGGCAGCTGGGCGTGCAGGTGCAGCTCGGCCAGGCCGAGCCTGCGCCCGGCCTCGACCAGTGCCTCCAGCAGGGCCTCACCGACCCCGTGGCTGCGATGGCTGGCCAGCACGGCCATGCGGCCGATGCGGCCGTCCGGGGCCAGCCGACCGGTGCCGACCGGCTGGTTGTCACTGTCCAGTGCCAACACATGGACGCTGACCGGGTCCAGCGCATCGCGTTCCAGTTCCGCGGCGATGCCCTGTTCCTGCACGAACACGCGTTGGCGCACGTCGTGGATGGCAACGTGGGCGTCGGCGTGGCTGACCTGCTGGACCCGGATCATGGCGGCGGCTCAGACGCGGCCGGCGTCGCTGTCGTCTTCCTCGTCGTCCTCGAAGTTGACGATGACCTCGATGCCATCGTCGTGCACGGTCACGGAGTGGACATCGTCGGACACCGCATCGGCGTCGATCGCGTCGACGCGGTCACGGCCTTCGACCACTTCGCCGAGCACCACGGCGTCTTCGCCGTCGTCCTCGTCTTCAGCGTCATACACCTCGTTCGGATCGATCAACTGGAACACGCCACTGACCAGCAGTTGCTGGAGCACAGCACGGCCCTTGTCGGACAGGCCGCGATAGGCGGCGGCGTCGAGCTGCTCGGCACCGGCCAGGCGCTGGGCGTCCTTCACCGGCAGCGCGAAGTCCTGACCGCTGACGTACAGGCTGGCACCGCGTTTGGCCCGGCGCCAGGCCAGGCGTGCCCAGGGGTGGCGCTGCAGCAGCAGGCCGGAGGCCAGCGCCTGGACCACTTCCTCCGGTGCCGGTGCAGCCTGGTGGGCCATCACCTCGCCGGCGGCGCGGTAGGTGGTGATGAAGCGACCGAACCAGTCACCCAGCTTGTCCGGGTCGTTCATGCGGATGGCGTTGAGCGCGGTGATCACCCGCGCCATCGCCACCGTGTCGATTTCGTTCGGGTCGGCTGGCACCTTGAGGTCGGCATCCTGGTAACGGATGTTCTCGTCGGCATCGGCGATCAGGGTGTCCAGGTAGTCGCTGATCAGTTCGGCCGAGGACGGCGCGCGCATGCCGAACGAGAAGGTCAGGCAGGGGTCTTCGGCGACGCCGTGGTGCGGCACGTTCGGCGGCAGGTACAGCATGTCGCCCGGCGCCAGCACCCAGTCGTGGGTGGGCTTGAACACCTTCAGCAGCTTCAGTTCCACGTCCGGGCGGAAGCCCAGCGGTGGCTGCCTGCCCTTGATCGATTCGCTGGCGTCGATCTGCCAGCGGCGGTGGCCGTGGGCCTGCAGCAGGAACACGTCGTACTGGTCGACATGGGCGCCGACCGAGCCGCCGGTGGCGGCGAAGCTGATCATCACGTCATCCATGCGCCAACGCGGCAGGAAGCTGAAGTGCTCGATCAGGGCGCGCACGTCCGGATCCCACTTGTCCACGTCCTGCACCAGCAGGGTCCAGTCGTGGTCGGGCAGGGCGGGGAACACGTCTTCCTGGAACGGGCCGGTGCGCACGCGCCAGCCGTCCCGGGTCTTGTCGTGCTCGATCAGGCGCGCCAGCACGCCTTCCTCGCAGGCCAGCCCGGCCAGGTCTTCCGGCTGCACCGGGGTCTGGAAGTTGGGGAAGGCGTTGCGGATCAGCAGCGGGCGTTTCTGCCAGAAGTCGCGCAGGAAGGTGGCCGGCGCCATGCCCAGCGGCTGGCCGGGGCGGGCGGTGACTTCGATGAGGGGGGCGGAGGACTTGCGGGCGGCCATGGGGAATCCTTGCAGCGGAAAGCGGGAGGGGCGGCGTGGCGGGCCGCCAAGGAGTCCATTGTCCGCCGTTCGTGGGGATTGCGCACGTGCGGTGGTTTGTCGCGGGGTGTCCGGCCAACGGCGGAGCCCCTCGTGGCGACATCTTGGTAGGGTCGACTGTTAGTCGACCGGCTTCATGGGCTTGGCCGGGCGGGTGGGCCGCGCGGGGGACGCTGCAAGTACGTCCATGTAAGCTCGATCGCCGCATCCATGCGGCTCACGCCCCCGCACAGCCCACCCGCCCGGCCCCTGACAGTTTCCTGCGCGGCCCGCCACGGAATGGAAGAAGAAGATCAAAGGCAACAGCGGGTCGCGCGCTGCGCTTGCTCATGTAGAGCAGAGCCAACGCTCGGCTTGCTGTTACCATTGCGAAAGGCAGCCCGGCGTAGGCTTAGGGCTACAGGATCAGACACAGGTCGCAGAAACTACCAGGAAGTATCAAGACCGGGAGGAGATCTGTAGTTGTCGATCTAAAGATCGCCGTGTGATTTCAACTGAATGATCTGACAAGCGCCCGGGTTCCATACGATGAATACTCGTATAAGGAGAAGTCCTGTGTCTGGCACAGGATCCCTAAATGCTCAATGGCCTCGACCTTCTTCAGATTCTCGATGGTGTTCTCCCCACCCAGTGAAAGCAGTGGCTGGAATCCATAGCATTCACCGATCTCTAAGGGCCCAAGCTTCTTCCGTGCTCTGGAGAATAGCCGTCTGTCATCTTTGTCGTAAGCATCGATATCCTCTGCGTCGAGCATAAATGGGATCTCGATGGCATGTTCAAGATGCATTCCGGCATCTGTATCTCGTGCAGATGTCTCACACATCACTGAGCCATGCATAAGTTCTATCTCTCCGATGCCGAAGACTTCGTGATAGAAGAAAATATTGCCGAACGCACTATGGCAAAACGCATGGCAATTCGTACTGTTGAATTGCTCGTCGCGGTCGAACACTGCATCCAGAATGCCTTTGAAACTCCTGGGGTGGCATGTCTGGAGCTGGCCTTGCAGTGTGAAGAAAAAGCCCAGCTTAGCGAAGAGTTCGCGGAGTTGATCAGGAAGGGATGTTGGAAGTGAATTCCACTCGTCGCGGGTGAGCGAGCGACACAGCTTTGGGTGTCCATGCTCGTTGACGATGTAGTCAATTAGTTTACTCATTTCTGATCTGCAGTTTGGCCTTCGAATCTGCGGCGCGAATACGTCATCTGCCGGACTTGTTGATGGTCGAACGTATCAGGCAATACCGACGTTGGCCCGTTTTCAGAAACGGTCCCTCCGGCCTGCCTTGCCCCGGTGTGCGGCATGAAATGAGGATGGGAGCCAGAAACGACAAAAGGGACGCGGCGAAGCCGCGTCCCTCTTTCAAATTCCGTCCCGACAACCCAATGCTCTTCGATCCGTCACCGGGAATCTGTCAGAGGTGGGGCGGGTTGGGTTCGCGGGGGTGTCTGATCTGGCCCCCTGAAAACGGACGCCATGAAGCCGTTTCAGGCGGCAGCCCGGAGCTGCCGGGCGTAGTTGTTAGGCGAGTGGTAGCCCAGCGCCGAGTGTAGCCGGGCTGGATTGTAGAAGCCGTGGATGTAAGCAG